>JASHWO010000053.1 GCA_030044045.1 Acidimicrobiales bacterium | reverse complement strand
GTGGCGGTCGGCGGTCGGCCGTCGGCGGTGGCCATCACCACCGGCTGACGGCGCCGACGCGAGGTGCGGGGGCTTCGCCGCCGGGCCGGCCGGTGGACGGCGGGTGCGGGGCAGCGCGCGGGGGTTTCTCTGGCGACTGGTGGCAGGTAGCCTGTCCCGGGCCGCTAGCTCATCGGGTAGAGCAGGGGACTTTTAATCCCAAGGTGCCGGGATCGAGACCCGGGCGGCCCACCAGCTCGGGTGCCTTTTTGGCGGCCGACCCGTACGACGACGACGCCCGCTCTCTATCCGACCGCGGCCATGCCGACGATGGGCTCGTTCAGCGGCTTGGATCCCATCGAGCCGTAGAACTGGGCGGTTCCGAAGGCGAAGATGCCGCCGTCGCTGGCCACCTCCCAGTACCCCTTGCCTGTGGGGGTGGCGGTTGGAGTCGGTGTCGGTGTGGTGGCAACCGTACCGGTCACCACCAGGGCGCCCCCTGTCGAGGACTTCCCGACGGCGACACAGGCTGACACGGTGATGCACGACACACCATCCAGGAAGCCAGCCCCGTCAGGGACGACCTGTGTTGTCCAACCGCTACCGCCATCGGCCGTCGTGAGGATGGCCCCTCCTGTGCCGTGGTCTGCTTCCCCGACCGCAACGTAGTCCGGCGCGGACGCGCACGAGAGGTCGTTCACGCCACCTACTGCGCTGGACAGAGCCTGCTTGGTCCAGGTGCTTCCGGCGTCGGTCGTCGTGAGGATGGAGAACGCGCCGACCGCCACGCAGTTGGAAACGGAGAGGCGGGTAACGGCGTTGAGGTTCAGGACCCCCTGCGGTACCGTCTGGCTGGTCCACGTGACCCCGCCATCCGTGGTCGCCAAGATCACACCCGTTTCTGTGTGACCCGTCTCGCGGAAGCCGTCGGCTACGCACACTGTCGTCGTGGGACAGGAAATGCCGCGGAGCACGTTTGCTGCGACGGGGACGGTGCGGCTGGTCCACGTGGCACCACCGTCCACCGTCGTGAGGACGATCCCTGTCCCCTTGCCAGTGTCACCGACGGCAACGCAGTCGGCCGAGCTCGGGCACGTCACCCCTTCGAGCTGATCGCCGGTGACCGTCGATGTCCGGGCCGTCCACGCCGTCCCGCCGTTGGTCGTGGTGAGGATCGTCCCGCCGCCGCCGACCGCCACACAGTCGGACGCCGAAGCACAGGCAACGGACTCGAGGCTGACGAGCGCAGGGTAGGTCGCCTGCACCTCCCAGTTCCACGAGCTTGTGGCACCCGCCGTACCTGGTCCGACGGCTCCGGCCGCCGTGATCACCAAGAGCACGGCACCGGTACCGGCAGCACGCCTCCACCTGCCCGTTACGACTCCCTTCGACCGACGCGACAGCGGCCGGTTCCCCCTGCAGCGATCCATCGTGATCATTGCATGAGCAGCTGCCGCCCGACCAGGCGGTGGGCCCGCCGGACCAGCGAGATCTCAGGCCGTGCTGTCGAGGCCGTCGAGGCCGTCGACCGGCCGCTCGAGGGGCCCGAACAGCTTGACCAACAGGTCTTCCATCGTGTCCACGCGCTCGAACTTCCCGTAGCTCACCAGCTTGACCGTCGGCCGGACGCCCTTGTGCCCCTGAGCGTTGGCGCGGCCCTTGGCCGGTGCGCCGGGAAGGTCGTCCATCGGCTCGCCCGGCCCGTTGCCGAGCCACCCGAAGTGGAAGCTGATGCAACCGTGGTCGTCGACGCTGTAGACCAGCCACACCACACACCCACTGGGCTGGCGCGTCAGGCCGATGTTGAGGGGCTGGGCCCTGACCATCCTGGCCGACGCCTTCAGCTGGACCCACCGGGTGACGCCGCCGCAACCCAACACGACGTCATAGCCGTTCGTGTCGGTTTCAGCCCTCAGCACCGTCGGGAACCCACGGCCCTCGGCCAGCGCCGCCTGGATGAGCTCGGAGAGGAACTCGTGCTCCATCAGGCGCTCGATGGCGCTGGCCTGTCGGAAGTGTGCTTCTTGGAGTGCTCTCTCCAGTCCCGAGGATGCTCCCTGCTCGGACACAGTCATGTCTTCCCCTTCCCCCGGCTGCTCCCGCGTTCCGCCAGGAGCAGTCCCCATATCCCGCCACCAGAATGCCTCATCGGCCGCCGGCGCGCTCGGATTCCCGGGACCGGCCGGGACAGGCACCGCAGGCAGCAGTGCGGGAGGCCCGTGGCGCGCCGACCTGGAGAATTTGGTGCTGGCCCCCCGGGGGATGGGGATGGGAGGGGGGCCAGCACCCCACGAACTGGCGTCAGGCTACCGCGACCCGAAGGTACGGGTAACCCGGCAGTTCGTGATCTTCAGCCCACGTCGGCCGGCGACCCTTCCGGTGGTGGGCTCGCTGGATGCCGAAACGGCATCCTCGTCCCGGGACCCCCACGACCCTGCACATCGATCCCCTTTCTGGCGAGTGGTGGTGGTCCGGTGCTGAGTGCTTCTTAGCACGCCTCCGAGGGCCGGTGAAGGGGTACCGGGCTGATTTTCCTCCGGATCGGCCGCCAATGTCCATTCATATCTGGGGAAATCTCAGTTTCCCTTTTCTCGGGACCGGGCGTGACCAGGGCATGCGGACCACCCACTCCACCACGCCCGTCCGTCCCGGACGTGTGGCTCTCGCCATGCGTCCTCATTACCAATAGGTAAGTACTGGGCCGCATGACCTGGGGCAACGCCGTGCACCGCGACGACGTCGCCCGCAGGGACCGGGGTCGCACCCCGTAGCGGTTGCCGCCGCTCGCCGCTGGCCCCGACGCGGGCCGGAGGGCTAGCATCGTCGACGTCAGGGACAGCCGTCGCCTACGGCTATGGGGGTGATCGATGGTTGGGGCTCGACCGAGTGCGGCGCGGCAGCGCCTCCCTCTCGTTCCCTATGCCACTACCCCGGGTGACGGTCGCCGGTGGCGCTTGCCTCCAGCCCCTGGGACCGCGCAGTAGTCGGGAGGGACCTGAGATGGACGACGTAGCGCTACGAACCGGTAACACGATGGTCCTCCTGCCCGGGAGCCGCTCACCGGTGGGCCCCGACCGGATGGTGCCGAAGGGCAGGCATGGCCATCCGCGCGAGGAGATCCGGAGCGTCCACCGGGCACGGCTGCTCGACGCCTTCGTGGACGTGGTAGGCCGCGTCGGGTACGACAACACCCGGGTGGTCGACGTGTGCCAGCGAGCCGGTGTGTCGAACCGGGCCTTCTACGCAGCCTTCGCCGACAAGGAGGACTGCTACCTGGCGGCCTTCGACCTCGGCGCCCAGCTGGTGGTCGAGCAGGCGAAGATCGCCTACCGGTCCACCGAGGGGACCTGGAGCGACCGGCTGCGCGCCGCGCTGGCGACGGTCATGGACCACCTGGCCGCCAACCCGGCCTTCGCCCGCTTCTGCACCATCGAGCCGACCCGGGTGGGGCCGGTGGCCGTGGACCGGCTGAACGCGGTGATCCGGGACTGCGGCCACGCCTTCAGCGGCGAGGAGCCGGCGAACGTGCCCCAGGCGCTCCGGGAGGGCCCGCTCGAGGCGCTCCTGGTGGGGGCCGTGCTCCGCCCGATCTTCATCTACATCGAGGACGGGCGGACGGACGAGCTGCCTGACCTGGTGCCCTCACTGGTGGACTTCCTCGTGCTGGTCGTGCTCGGTGCCGACCAGGTGGCCAACCAGTCGGCACACGAGTAGCAGCGGGCCTACACCCAGCCCACCTCGCGCAGCGCTCGTTCCTGCCCCACCACCTGGTGGGCGATCGTGTAGGTGACGAGCGACGACAGATCGGTCAGGCGCTCCGCCCTACCTTCGTCCACGTAGCGAGCCAGCGGGCCGACCACGCCGTTCACCAGCCATTCCTCGCGCTCCGAGGAGGCTGCCGGGGGCCTGGACGGTGTGCCCCACCGGCCGGTCAGCGCCCGCTGGCACTCGTCGATCATGACGTCGAAGCGTCGCCGACTCTCCGGACCGGCCTCGCGGGCTTCGACGACCGCCAGCCGGCAGAACGGGACGTTCCGGGCCATCACGCCGAGCATCGTGTCGACCGCCCCGTGCAGGCGGTGCTCCCAAGGGCCCCGGGCCCGGCCGAACACCGCGGCGCCCTGCTTCCAGACGAGCGCGACCCCGAGCTCGAACACCTGGTAGAAGCACTGGTCCTTGCTCAGGAACGCCGCGTAGAAGGTCTTGGTCGACACGCCCGCCCGGACGCACACATTGGCGATGTGGGTGCCGGCGTAGCCGCGTTCCCCGATCTCGCACACGAAGGCGTCCACGATACGGGCCCGCTGGATCGCCCCGATCTCTTCCTGGGTGTGCCCGTGCCGGCCTCTCGGCACCTTCGTGTGCATCCTGCCCCTACCGGTGTCGATCAGGCCGGCTGGTGCGCCGCGCCAGGCGCTGCCCGGCGTCGGCGGAGCCGGGCCCGCGGGCCTACCCGTCCCGTCCGGGGATGCGATCGGTCCGGCCGCCGGCGGCGGGCGTGCCGCCGCCGAGGCCGATACTGTGCCAGGCGGTGTCCCCGGCGAGGTGGCCGGCGCGGCGTCAGCCCCCGATATGGGAGACGTGCCCCCGGTCGCCGGCAGTGCGGTCCTGGTGGTCGCTTCGTTCTGCACGGTGTGCCTCCTCCCTGGCTGGAACGGCCCCCGCCCGCTCCGACCGCGTCGACCGGTGCCGTGACCGGCCGCTGACGCATTCGGTCCACGTGGCCGCTCGCTGCAGAGCCCCTGCAGGGGCCGGACGACCGGTCGATGGACGCTGCTCGCTTGGCGCGGACACTCCCGTGTGCCGCGGCAGCCCGGCGCGACGACCCGTCCGTGGGCGCCGCGTGACTACGGCCCGGCGGCCGTCTCTTGTCCGACGACCGCCGGCCTGCGATCCCCCTCCTGCGCTCACCGTGGACGCGGTTGGTGCGTCCTGGGGAACGGTCTGGTGCCGGGCCCGCCAGACGCTGGTCGGCGGACGACCCGTGAGGCCCGGCCCTACGTCATGGCCGCGTGGTCACCGCGGCCCAGGATCAGCTGGCAAGCCCACTGAGCCCCCTTTGCCTCGCCCCCTCACGCCGGTTGGGTCTCCAACGGGGTTGCCTTCATCACACTCCGAATTGCCCGGGGTGTCAAGGGGCACCGAAACAAAACATCTTTTCGCAGACACTAGGTCAGATATGTTCCTGGACTGCACGTGGCGATCGGGCGTGCCGCGGGCGGCATCGCGGCGGGAGCCGGGGCGGCCGGCGGCCGCGGCGGTCTCCGGGAGCGTCACAGCGGCGGTCCGGGGAGTATGACCCCATCCGGTACCCTTGAGCCGACCCCGGTGGTCGTTCTGGCCGGTACCCGTGGCGGCGGCCCGGGCACGGGCCGGGCGACGACCGGGGTCACCAGGAGAGGTGCGAGAGCGGCCGAATCGGACTCACTGCTAATGAGTTGACTGGGGGAACCCGGTCCGAGGGTTCAAATCCCTCCCTCTCCGCGGACCGGCCGGTGGACCGGTCGCCGGCACCGCCGCCACCGGCGGGGTGGCCGCCGGACGGTGATCGGCGGCCGGCGCGCCCCGGGGTGCCGCCGGCACAACGGCACGGCAACACGGGAGAGGGCGTCGCATGGGCAAGGAGCGGTACTGGCTGCAGACCCTCGGGTGCCCGAAGAACCAGGTCGACTCGGACAAGCTCGCCGGGCTCCTGGCCGCCCGGGGCTACCAGCCCGCCGCCGGGCCGGAGGCGGCCGATCTGGTGGTGGTCAACACCTGCGCCTTCATCGAGGCGGCCCGCCAGGAGTCGATCGACACCGTGCTCGACTTGGCGGAGGCCCGCCGGCCGGACGCCCGCCTGGTGGTGACCGGCTGCCTGGCCGAACGCTACGGCCCGGAGCTGGCGGCGGCGCTGCCCGAGGTGGACCTGGTGGCCGGGTTCGGCGCCGAGCTCGCCCCGCCGGAGCGGGACGGCCGCCCTGTCGAGCCCGCCTCGCCGGGAGGCGTCACCCCGGCCGGATCGCCGACCGGTCCGGTGCCGGTCTCCCTGGGGACGGCCCCCCACCGCCGGGAACGGACCGACGGCACCAGCCGGAGCGCCGGCGCGGCGGACCACGCCCAGGCGGTGGCGACAACGACGCCGGCAGCGGCGACCGTCCCCTCCTTCGACCTGCTGGAGCTGGACCGGCCGCCGACCGGGGCCCCCTGGGCCTACGTGAAAGTGGCCGAGGGCTGCGACCGCATCTGCGGCTTCTGCGCCATCCCGTCCTTCCGGGGCCGCCAGCGGTCGCGTTCGCCCGAGGACGTCCTGCGGGAGGTGGCCGTCCTGGCCGTCGGGCCCGGCAGCACCCCGGCCCACCGACGCGGCAGCCCGACCGCGGGGGTGCGCGAGGTGGTCCTGGTGGCCCAAGACCTGGCCTCCTACGGCCGGGACCGCCGCACCGGGCAGCGGGCCCGGGCCGGGGGCACGGCGCCGATCGTGGCCCTGACCCGGGCCGTGGCCGCCATGGTGCCCCGCACCCGTCTGCTCTACCTCTACCCCTCGGGGCTGACCGACGAGCTGGTCTCGGCCGTCCTCGATACGAGGGTGCCCTACTTCGACCTCTCGCTCCAGCACGTTGCCCGCCCGCTGCTGGCCCGCATGCGGCGCTGGGGCGACGGCGAGCGCTTCCTGCGCCGCATCGCCGAGATCCGGCAGGTCGAGCCCGGCGCCACCTTCCGCTCCTCGTTCATCCTCGGCTACCCCGGCGAGACCGAGGAGGACCACGACGCCCTGCTCGACTTCCTGCGCCGGGCGCAGCTCGACTGGGCGGGGTTCTTTCCCTTCTCGCCGGAGGAGGGTACCCACGCCGTGGGACTCCCGGACCAGGTCCCGCCGGGCCTGGCGCTGGAACGGCTGCGGGAGTGCGCCGAGCTGCAGGACGGCATCACCGCCCGCCGGCGCGACGCCATGGTCGGCCAGGAGCACCAGGTGCTGGTCGACGCGCCTGGCATGGCCCGCACGGTCCACGAGGCGCCGGAGATCGACGGGGTGGTCCGGGTCCCCGAGGGGCTGGCGGTGGGCGCCCTCGTCGACGTGGTGGTCACCGCCTCGCTCGGCACCGACCTGGTGGCTGAGCCGGTCCGGGTCCCGGTCCCGGCGGGCGCCGGGGCGGCCCGGTGACCGACGCCGTCCGGGGACCCACCTTCGGCCCGTCGGCCCTGGCCACGCCGGCCAACGCCCTGACCGCGGCTCGCCTGCTGGCCACCCCGGTCTTCGTGGCCCTCATCCTCGTTCAGGGCGCCACCTGGCTCACCGTGGCCGTCGGGGTGCTGGTGGCGGGGAGCGACGGGGTGGACGGCTGGCTGGCCCGACGCCAGGGCACCACCCGTTCCGGGGCCTTCCTCGACCCCTTGGCCGACAAGGCGGTGGTACTGGGCGCCCTCTTCGCCCTGGCGGCCGAGGGCCATCTCCCCTGGGTGCCGGTACTGCTCATCGCCGCCCGCGAAGTGGGCATGAGCGCCTACCGCTCCTGGGCCGGCCGCCGGGGGGTGTCGATCCCGGCCCGCACGTCGGCCAAGGCCAAGACCCTGGTGCAGGACCTGGCCATCGCTACCTGCCTGCTGCCCCCCCTCGCCCACCAGCACGGCCTCCAGCTCGGCGCCGTCTGGCTGGCGGCAGCCCTCACCTTGGTGACCGGCGCGCAGTACCTGCGGGACGGGCGCACGGCCATGCGGCGGGCGGCGCGGTGAGGGTCGAGGTCGTCGCCGTCGGCACCGAGCTCCTGCTCGGCCAGATCGCCGACACCAACGGCGCCTGGCTGGGCGAGCAGCTGGCCGCCGCCGGAGTGGACTCGCACTTCCACCAGGTGGTGGGCGACAACCGGGACCGTATCGTGCTGGCCCTGCGGACGGCCCTGGCCCGCAGCGACGCGGTGATCGTCTGCGGCGGGCTCGGACCGACCCAGGACGACATCACCCGGGAGGCCATCGCCGAGGTCATGGGCGTGCCGCTGGTGCGCGACCAGGCCATGGTGGCCCGCATCGCCGGCCTGTTCGCCGAGCGGGGTCGCCAGATGCCGGCCAACAACGCCCGCCAGGCCGACGTACCTGCCAGGGCCTCGGTGATCGAGCAGGTGCGGGGGACGGCACCAGGGTTGATCTGCTCGTTGGGGGACCAGGTTGTCTACGCCGTCCCGGGCGTGCCCCACGAGATGGCCGAGATGTACCAGCGGGGCATCCTCCCCGACCTCCGCCGGCGCCTGGCCGACGCCGGCGAGGAGGCGGTCATCGCCAGCCGGGTCTTGCGAACCTGGGGCAGCAGCGAGTCGGCGCTGGCCGAGGCCCTGGAGGACCGCGTCGCCGCGCTCGACACCGGAGCCGGCGGGGGCGGTCGGTCGGCGGCCACCATCGCCTTCCTGGCCAGCGGCATCGAGGGCATCAAGGTGCGGCTCACCGTGCGAGCACCCGACGCCGCGGCGGCGGCCGCCCAGCTCGACGCCGAGGAGAAGGTGGTCCGCGCCGTGCTGGCCGAGCGGGTGGGCGACGTGGTCTTCGGCGTGGACGACGAGACCATGGAGCAGGCAGTGGCCGGGCTGCTCGCCGGCCGGCACCTTTCGCTGGGGGTGGCCGAGTCGCTCACCGGGGGGCTGATCGCCTCCCGGCTGGTGGACGTCCCTGGCGCCAGTCGGTGGTTCCGCGGCGGGGTGGTGGCCTACGACTCGGCGGTGAAGTTCACCGTCCTGGGCCTTCCCGGGGGCCCGGTGGTGACCGCTGCCGCGGCAGCGGCCATGGCCGAGGGCGCCCGGCAAGTGCTCGATGCCGACGTGGGGCTGGGCATCACCGGGGTGGCCGGGCCCGACGAGCAGGAGGGGACGGCCGTCGGGACCGTGCACGTGGGGCTGGCCCTCCCCGGGGTCGAGGTGGCCACCCGGGCCTTCCACCTACCGGGGGACCGGCCCCGGATCCGGCAGTACGCGGCGATCTCGGCGCTCGACCTCCTGCGCCGTGCCCTGCTCGGCGCCAACGGCTGAGCCGCCGTTCAGCGACCCAGCGGGCCGCGCAACAGCTCGACGGGGTCGACGCCCAGCCGCTCGGCCAGACGCTCGATGGTGCGGAGCGTCACGTTACGCTCGCCCCGCTCCAGGCCGCCCATGTAGGTGCGGTGCACCTCCAGGACGTCGGCGAACGTCTCCTGGCTCATGCCCGCCTCCAGGCGACGCGCCCGGAGACTCAGCCCGAGCTGGCGTTGAAGGTCACCTTCCATCCGCCACACGATGATCGATCGCTACTGGCCGGTCTACCGACTGATACGTAGCGTCACGGACGCGCCGACGTACGGCTCCGGTGTGACCGTGGTCGGTCGCGTGACGCCGCCGGTGGCTGCCGGTCGGGCGCCGGCTCGGCCGGCGGGCGCAACAGGTCGAGCGACGCCACCCCGAGCGCGTCGGCCAGACGCTCGACGGTGCGCAACGCGCTGTTCCGCTCTCCCCGCTCCAGCGAGCCCACGTAGGTGCGGTGGAAGCCGAGTTGCTCGGAGAGCACCGCCTGGGAGATCCCCCGCGCCGCACGTACCGCCTTCAGATTGGCGCCGAAGTTCCGCTGTAGGACTCCTTCCATGTCGACACTTTGACGTAGCGCTATCCATACGTCGACAGACTGATACGTAGCATCTCCACGGCTTCTGGCGTCCTCCCCCGATCGCGCGCCATCCGGGCACGGCGTGGGGCCGCCGCCCCGCGCCGTGCCCGGTCCGCGGCGCCGGGTGCTCAGCCCGACCCGTCCGCCGGCTCCAGGTGGAGATGGGCACCCCAGGCACCATGCTCCTCCGGCCAGGCATCGAGCTCGGCCACGGCGTCGCCGTCCGCCCAGATCTGCAGGCCCACCGCGGGCCCGAGGCCCATGTCCCCGGGCACCGGCCCGCTCGGCGCCGGGCTGGCGTAGAGCACGACCGACGGGCTGGCCGCCGCGCCCCCGGTCGGTACCTCCAGGCGCAGCTCGGCGGTACCGCGGGACAGCTCGCCGACGATCCTCGGCACCCCGTCGCCGTCCACCACCACCAGCCGACGGGTCCGCACCTCGTCGGCCAAGGCACCGACCGCCCGCTCCAGCGCTGCCAGGCGCTCCTCCGTCGCCCCCTCGTCGTCTCCGGTCTCCTCCGGTCGTCCCATCGCCGGCATGTCCGGCCTCCTCGTGTGCGTACCTGCTCCTGGCGCAACTGCCGCCGCCACCGCCGGGCGGTGGCAGTCGACGCTGCACGAGGACGACCCCGCCGGTGGCCCGGCGGCGAGGCTGGTCGCCCGGCGACACGTCTAGCAGGGGGCTGTGTCGACCGGCCGTTCCCGGCCGAGGAGCTCCTGGCCACACCGCCACGTGCGCTCGCCGGAGGGCGCCGGCGACCGCGCCACACTGGCCGGATGCGGTGCTTCTACGGGATCTGGCCCCCGCCCGAGGTGCGGTCGGTCCTGGCCGCCGCCCGCCGGCCGGACGTGCCGGGCGTGCGCTGGACCGCTCCCGCCCGCTGGCACGTCACCCTGGCCTTCGTAGGCGAGGTGGACGGTGCCGAGCTCGCCGCCGGGACGACCGCCCTGGAGGAGGCCGCCCGCCGGCTGGCGGGCCCGCTGGAGGCAGTGCTCGGCCCGGCCACCACCACGCTCGGCCAGGCCGTCCTCTGCGTCCCCG
>JASHWO010000052.1 GCA_030044045.1 Acidimicrobiales bacterium | reverse complement strand
CGCCGCCGAGTAGGGGTGGGCCGGCGCCCGGTAGAGCGCTCCGGCCGGCGCCACCTCGCAGAGCCGGCCCAGGTACATCACCGCCACCCGGTCGCTGATGCTCCTGACCACCGCCAGGTCGTGGGCGATGAACAGCAGGGCCAGCCCGTCGCGGGCCTTCAGGTCCTCCAGCAGGTTCAGGATCTGGGCCTGCACCGACACGTCGAGGGCCGAGACCACCTCGTCGCAGACCAGCAGTGTCGGCTGCAGGGCCAGGGCCCGGGCGATGCTGACGCGCTGGCACTGCCCGCCGGAGAGCTCGCCGGGCCGGCGGTCGGCCACGGCGTCCGGGTCCAGGCCCACCGCGGCCAGCAGCTCCCGCACCGCGGCCCGGCGCTCCTCGGGAGTGCCCCGGCGCCAGATGTCGAGGGGCTCGGCCACGATCCCGCCCACCCGGCGCCGGGGGTTCAGGGACGATGCCGGATCCTGGAAGACCATCTGCAGGCCGGTGCGGGCCCGGCGCAGGGCGGCCCGGCCCAGGGTGGTGAGCTCGGTGCCGCCGAAGGCCACCGACCCGGACGTGGGCCGGGCCAGCTGCACCACGGCCCGGCCGGTGGTGGACTTGCCGCAGCCCGACTCGCCCACCAGCCCTAGCGTCTCGCCCCGCCCCACGGCGAAGCTCACCCCGGCCACCGCCTGCACCACCTGACGGCCCCGGCGGAAGTCGACCCGCAGGTCCCGCACCTCCAGCAGGGGCCCCGCCCCGCCGCCCGCCGCCTCCCCGACGGTCGTGGCGCCGCGGACGGCCATGCCGCCGCCGCCCGCGTCGTCCCCGGTCACGCCGGCACCCCCGTCCCGGGCCCGCCGGTCGGCTCGCCCGCCGGCTCGCCCGCCGGCTCGGGGACCGGCCCGGACCGCCCGCCCAGCGGGTACCAGCAGGCGTAGCGGTGGTCGGGGTGCTCGGCCGCCACCAGGGGCGGGGCGGCCAGATGGCACCGCTGGCGGGCGTAGCGGCAACGGGGGGCGAAGGGGCAGCCGGGGGGTGGCGAGATCGGGTCCGGCGGCCGGCCCTCGATGGTCGCCAGCCGCCTGTGACCGGGTGTGGCCGGGCCGGGGCCGTCCAGCCGGGGGGTGCACGCGAGTAGGGCCTCGGTGTAGGGCATGGCCGGCGCGGCGAAGAGGACCCGGGTGGGCGCCTGCTCCACCACCCGCCCGGCGTAGAGGACCAGGACGCGGTCGGCGTGGGCAGCCACCACCCCCAGGTCGTGGGTGACCAGCAGCAGCGCCATGCCCCGCTCCGCCTGCAGCGAGGCCAGCAGGTCGAGGATCTGGGCCTGCACGGTGGCGTCCAGCCCGGTGGTGGGCTCGTCGGCCAGCAGCAGGCGGGGGCCGCAGGCCAGGGCGATGGCGATCACCACCCGCTGGCGCATGCCCCCCGAGAGCTGGCCGGGGTAGGCCCGGGCCCGGGCCTCGGGCGAGGGGATGCCCACCCGGGCCAGGAGGGAGACGGCCGCCGCCCGGGCCTCGGCCCGCCCCAGCCCCCGGTGGACGCGCAAGCCCTCGGCGACCTGGGCGCCGACCGGCAGCACCGGGTTCAGGGCGGCCATCGGGTCCTGGAGCACCATCGAGAGGCGGGTGCCCCAAAGCGCCCGCAGGGCGCGGGGCGGGGCGCCGGCCAGCTCCCGGCCCTCGAAGCGCACGGACCCGGCCCGCTCGACCCCCTCGGCGGGCAGCAGCCCCATCACCGAGCGGGCGAGCACGGTCTTGCCCGACCCGGACTCGCCCACCACGCCCAGCGTCTCACCGTGGCCCAGGGTGAAGGACACCCCGTCCACCGCCCGCACCAGGCCGCGCCGGGTGCGGAAGGCGGTGCGCAGGCCGGCCACCACCAGCAGCGGCTCCTCGGTCACCGGACCCCCTCCGGCGGGTCGAACTGCCGGCGGAGGCGATCACCGGCCAGGTTGACGGCCAGCAGGAACAGGAACAGGGCCAGGGCCGGGAAGAGGACCAGCCAGGGGTTGCGCTGGCCGGGCACGTTCGTGAGCCCGTTCAGGCTCTCGTTCAGCATGTTGCCCCACGAGGGCGTGGGCTCGGGCACCGACAGCCCGAGGAAGGCCAGCGAGCCCTCCAGCACGATGGCCGTGGCCACGCCGATCAGGCTGTAGGAGACGACGGTGGGCAGCACGTTCGGCAGCAGCTCGCGCCCGACGATCCGCCGGTCGCCGGCCCCCAGGGCCCGGGCGGCGGTCACGACGTCGCGGGCGGCGGAAGGGAGGGTGGCGGCGCGTACCACCCGGAAGAGCAGCGGGGCGCTGGCCACCCCCAGGATCAGGGTGATCTTCCAGAGCTGGTGGCCCCAGAAGGCCACCAGGGCGATCACCGCCAGCAGGGCCGGGAAGGCCATCAGCGCCGAGGCGGCGGCGCTGGCCACCCGGTCCACCGTCCCCCGGCGGTAGCCGGCGACCAGGCCGAGGGTGCCTCCCAGGGCCAGGCCGATGGCGATGGACCCGAAGCCGACCACCATCGACACCCGCGTCCCGAAGACCACCCGGCTGAAGATGTCCCGCCCCAGGTCGTCGGTGCCGAAGAAGTGGGCGGCGCTGGGCCCGGCGTTGACGGCCGACGTCTGCAGGTCGGGGCTCTGCAGGGGGAGCACCCCGGCGAGGACGGCGACCAGCACGTTCAGCGCCACCCAGCCGGCGCACGCCCAGAACAGCCAGCCCAGGCGCGGGCGGGGAGCGGGCTCGTCGCCCGGCCGACGGGAGCCGGCCTCGCCGACCAGTGTGCCGCCGACCGCCGCCTCACCCACGGGCGATCCTCGGGTCGACCACGGTGAGCAGGACGTCCACCGCGAAATTGAGCACCACCACGGCCACGGCCACCACCAGCACGATGCCCTGCACGGTCACGTAGTCGTCCTGGCCGATGGCGGTCACCAGCACGTAGCCCAGGCCGGGGATCTGCAGGAGGAGCTCCACCACGAACGCCCCGGCCAGCAGGCTGGCGATGGTGACCCCGGCCGCGGCCAGGAGCGACACCGACGAGGGCCGCAACGCGTGGTGGAACAGGACCCGCCGCTCCGAGAGCCCTTTCGCCCGGGCCAGGAGGATGAAGTCCTCCCGGAGGGTGGCCACCAGGTCGTCGCGCAGGAGGCGGTAGTAGAGGACGATCGAGCCCAGGGCCAGGACGATCGAGGGGAGCAGCATGGCGTGGAGGTTCGACCAGGGGTCCTGGGCGAGCGGGACGTAGGAGGCCGGCCCCGGGAAGACGTGGGTGTCCACGGCGAGCAGCAGCACCAGCACCGGGGCCACCACGAACGGCGGCATGGCCAGCAGGGCGAAGGTGCCGGCGGTGCTGCCGCGGTCGAGCGCCCCGTCCGGCCGCCGGGCCGCCAGCAGGGCCAGGGGCACGGCCACGGCGAAGGCCAGGATCTGGGAGAGCACCACCAGCTCGAGGTCGATCGGGAAGGCATTGGCGATGGTGGTCACCACCGGCTCGTGGGTGACCAACGACTGACCGAGGTTGCCGCGCAGCACGTTGCCGAGCCAGACGGCGTACTGCTGCCAGATCGGCTTGTCCAGGCCCAGCTGATGGTCGACCAGCGCCTCGTTGTGGGCGGTGGCGTTGGGCCCGAGGATGGTGACGGCCGGGTTGCCGGGCAGCAGGTGGACGAGGAAGAAGGCGCCCAGCGACACCAGCAGGAGGACGGCCACCAGCGCC
>JASHWO010000051.1 GCA_030044045.1 Acidimicrobiales bacterium | reverse complement strand
GGCCCAATGCCCGGACCAGCTTCATGAGGGTCGCGGTGGAGGAGCCGGTTCCGGCTTCGAGGTGCTTCAGGGCGCCGAGCGAGACGTTGGCACGTTCGGCCAGCTCGACCTGGGTGAGGCGCTGCGCCAGCCGTACCGACCGCAGCCGCTCCCCCAGCGTCGCTTCCAGCTCGTCACTCCGCATCCCGGCCACCTCGCTTGGTGGACAGTATAGTGACCACGAAGCCAGAGGTGCAATATATTTGGAGCTATATTTCTAGCTTTTACGGCTGTCAGACCGTGTAGTAGCTACATATATGACTCTCACACCGGCACAGCCGGCGTGCCATTCGACCAGCTTCCAGCGGGGCCCCACGCATCGGAGGAGGGTGGGTTGGGGCGCCCACCCGGGTCAGGCAGGCACAGCCGGCGTGGGGCAGGGGGCCCCACGCATCGGAGGAGGGTGGGGTTGGGGCCCCACCCGGGTCAGGCAGGCACGGCCGGCGTGGGGCAGGGGGCCCCACGCATCGGAGGAGGGTGGGTTGGGGCGCCCACCCGGGTCAGGCAGGCACAGCCGCCAGCACGGCGCCCAGGCGGGCCAGGCTCTCCCGGGCGCCGCCCAGGGTCAGCTCGATCTGCTCGGTGAGTAGGAAGAACCGGTGGAGCGGGTAGTCCCGGTCGACCCCCACCCCCCCGTGGAGGTGCGAGGCGGCGTGCACCACCCGCTGGCCACCCTCGGCCGCCCAGAACTTGGCCACCGCCAGCTCGGCCGTGGCCGGCAGCCCCTCGGAGAGGCGCCAGGCCGCTTGCCAGGCGGTCAGCCGGATGGCCTCGGTGTCGACGTAGGCGTCGGCCGCCCGCTGGCCCACCGCCTGGAAGGTGGCGATGGGCTTGCCGAACTGCTCCCGGGTCTTGGCGTACTCGGCCGTGAGGGCCAGCGCCGCCGCGCAGGCCCCCGCCTCCTGCACGCACAGGGCAGCGATCGCCCAGTCGGTGACGGCCGCCACCACGGCCCCCCCGTCGACGGCACCGCCGGTGCCGGTCCCGTCGGTCCCGGGCCCGCCCAGCAGCGCGTCCTCGCTCACCTCCACCCCGGACAGCACCACCAGCGCCTCGGGCCGGGCCGGGCCGTCCTGGCGGGAGCGGGCGAGTCCCGCCGCGCCGGCGGGGACCAGGAACACCCCGGTCCCTTCCTCCTGATCGTCGACCGTGCGCAGGCTGGCGGGGACCAGCAGCAGGTCGGCCACCAGTCCCGCGGGCACGCAGGCCTTGGTCCCCTCCAGGCGCCAGCCGCCGCCGGCCAGGCGGGTGGCGGTGGTGGCCGGCAAGGTCCCGCCGGGGACGACCACGTCGCCGACCAGCTCGGCCAGTGCCGCCGTGGCCACGATCTCCCCGGCGGCCAGCCCCGGCAGCCAGCGGCGGCGTTGCTCGGGGGTGCCGAACCGGTCGATCGCCGGCGCGGCGTAGGCCAGCACCTCCACCGCCGGCACGTGGGCGGCGGTGCGCCCCACCGCCTCCACCACCAGGCAGGCGGCCACGAAGTCCAGCCCGCCGCCGCCGCCGTCCTCGGGCAGGGCGATGCCCACCAGCCCGGCCGCGGCCAGCTCGGCCCACAGCTCGCGGTCGAAGGGGCCCTCCTCCCCCGCGGCCTGCTCCACCGCCTTCAGCCGCTCGTGGGTCGAGCGCTCGGTGCAGATCCGCTGCGCCAGCTCGCGCACCGCCTCCTGCGCCTCGCCGTAGGTGAAGTCCATGGTTGCCTCTCTCGTTTCCCCGCCGGGGGCCCCACTGTGGCTTCCCCGACGGCCGACTCCTCCGGTGCGTGGGGCCCCTGCCCCACGCCCGGCCGTGCTGTCTTTCCCTGCCGCCTACCGGTCGCCGCTCACCGCAGCGACCGGGGCAGCCCGAGGCCGAAGATGGCGATCAGGTCCCGCTGGATCTCGTTGGTGCCCCCGCCGAAGGTGAGGATGATCATGCTGCGGGCGTACATCTCCAGGCGGCCGGCGATGACCGCCGCCGGCGAGCCCCGCTGCAGGTAGCCGGCCTGGCCGATCACCTCCATGGCCAGCCGGAAGGCCCGCAGGTACATCTCGGTGCCGAACACCTTGATGCTGGAGGCGTCGGCCACGTCGAGGTGGCCCTGGGTGGCCTGCCAGGCCACCTTCCAGTTGATGAGGCGGAGGAACTCCAGCTCGGCGTGGATCCGGGCCAGGTGCTCCTGCACCCACTCCTGGTCGACCACCCGGCGGCCGTCGGGGAGCTTGGTCTGCTGGGCCCACGACCGCACGTCGTCCAGGACGCGTTCGATGATCCCCGGCGCGCAGAGGGTGACCCGCTCGTGGTTGAGCTGGTTGGTGATGAGCGACCAGCCGTTGTTCTCCCCGCCGACCAGGCTGGTGGCCGGCACCCGCACGTCCTCGTAGAAGGTGTAGTTGATGTTGTGGTCGCCGAGCAGCGACATGGGCACCACCCGGATGCCCGGGGTGTCCATCGGGACCACGAACATCGAGATGCCCTTGTGCTTCGGGGCATCGGGGTCGGTCCGGGTGGCCAGCCAGATGTAGTCCGCCCCCCCGGCCAGGCTGGTGAAGATCTTGGCCCCGTTGATGACGTACTCGTCGCCGTCACGCACCGCCCGGGTGGTGAGGGCGGCCAGGTCGGTGCCGGCGTTCGGCTCGGTGTAGCCGATGCAGAAGTGGATCTCCCCGGCCAGGATCTTGGGCAGGAAGAAGTCCTTCTGCTCCTGGGTGCCGAAGTTCATGATGGTGGGGCCGACGGTGTTGATGGTGAGCATGGGCACCGGGGCGCCGCTGCGCATCGACTCGTCGAAGAAGATGAACTGCTCGATGGCCGACCGGCCCTGGCCCCCGTACTCCTTGGGCCAGCCGATGCCCAGCCAGCCGTCCTGGGCCATCTGGCGCACCAGCCGGCGGACGGTGGGGCCGATGCCGTGGCTCTCGGCCAGCTCCGCCTCGACCTCGGGGGTCAGGAGCCGCTCGTAGTACTCCCGCAGATCACGGCGCAATGCCTCCTGCTCCGCGGTGAAGCCGATCTCCATGCGACCCTCCCTCCAGCCCGGCGGCCTGGCCTGACTGGAACACGTTACAGATCGGTCCCCCTGCCGGCCAGCCCACCCCGCCGCCCAGGCGAGCCCGAACCCGGCGGCCGGGAGGTGTCGTGAAGGCACGCCGGCAGGGGTCGGTGGGAGCGCCGGCGGGTATTACCTCCGGGTAAGGTCACGCCGGACGTACCACCATCGGAGGAGCACCCCATGCCCGAAGCCGTCATCGTCGCCACCGGCCGCACCCCCATCGGGCGGGCGAACAAGGGATCGCTGGTGGACTGCCGCCCCGACGACCTCTGCGCCCACGTGGTGCGGGCGGTGCTGGACAAGGTGCCCGAGCTGCCGGCCGACACCGTCGAGGACCTGATCGTCGGCTGCGCCCAGCCGGCCGGCGAGTCCGGGTACAACCTGGCCCGGGTGGTGGCGGTGCTGGCCGGGCTGGAGGAGGCCCCCGGCGTGACCGTGAACCGTTACTGCTCCTCCTCGCTGCAGGCCATCCGCATGGCCGCCCACGCCATCCGGGCCGGCGAGGGCGACGTGTTCGTGGCCGCCGGGGTGGAGGCGGTCAGCCGCTACGGCAACGGCGCCGCCGACGTGGGCCCGCACAACCCGCGCTTCGCCGAAGCGGAGGCCCGCACCGCGGCCCGGGCCCCGGCCGCCGGGGACCCTTGGGAGCCGCCCGCCGGCCTGCCGGACATCTACATCGCCATGGGCCAGACGGCCGAGAACGTGGCCGAGCACCGGCAGGTGACCCGCCAGGAGATGGACGAGTTCGCCCTGCTCTCCCAGGCCCGGGCGGTCGAGTCCCAGGCCAACGGGTTCTTCGAGCGGGAGATCGTGCCGGTCACCACGCCCGGCGGCACGGTCGTCGCCAAGGACGACGGCCCCCGACCCAACACCACGCTGGAGGGGCTGGCCCAACTGAAGCCGGTGTTCCGTGAGGGGGGCACGGTGACCGCCGGCAACGCCTGCCCGCTGAACGACGGTGCCGCCGCCGTGGTGGTGACGAGCGACACCCGGGCCCGGGAGCTCGGCATCACCCCGCTGGCCCGGGTGGTGGCCAGCGGGGTGTCGGCCCTCGACCCCGAGATCATGGGGCTGGGGCCGGTGGAGGCCGTCCGCCAGACGTTGCGGCGGGCCGGCATGGCCATCGGCGACGTGGACCTGGTGGAGATCAACGAGGCCTTCGCCGCCCAGGTGGTCCCCTCGGCCCGGGAGCTCGGCATCGAGTGGGACAGGCTCAACGTCCATGGCGGGGCCATCGCCCTGGGCCACCCCTTCGGCCAGACCGGTGCCCGCATCATGACCACCCTGCTGAACGCCCTGGAGGACGCCGACCAGACCATCGGCCTGGAGTCGATGTGCGTGGGCGGGGGCCAGGGCATGGCCATGATCGTGGAGCGCCTGCAGTAGCGCCCCGCCCCGCCGCCGAGGCGAATCTACGTCCAGAGGTTAGATATCTACATAATTTGTAAGAGGCGGCCGTCGTCGCCCCAGCTCGAGCGGGATACAGGTTGTACACCTTGAGGTGTAGCATGGTGTGGTGACCCGGACCAACATCGAGATCGACGACGGGCTGGTGGGCGAGGCGATGCAGCGGTACGGCCTGCACTCCAAGCGCGCCGCGGTCGACCTCGCCCTGCGGCGGCTGGTCGGCGGGGCGATGACCCGGGAGGAGGCCCTGGGGATGGAGGGCGCCGGCTGGGACGGCGATCTCGACGAGTTGCGCCGCGACCGCCCGCTCGCCGGGTGACCCTGGTCGACACCTCGGCGTGGGTCGAGTTCCTCCGCGGGACCGGCAGCGACACCCATCGGGCAGTCCGCCGGCTCCTGGAGGAGGACACGCCGCTCCACACCACGGACGTGGTCGTGATGGAGGTGCTGGCCGGCGCTCGAGACCGGCAGCACGAGCAGCGGCTCCGGCAGCTCCTGGCTCGATGCAGCTACGTACCGACGGACGGCCTGGCCACCTACGAGGAGGCGGCCGCCCTGTACCGGGCATGCCGGCGCGGCGGGGAGACGGTCCGGGCGCTGACGGACTGCCTCATCGGCGCAGTGGCGCGCCGCGCCGGGGTACCGGTGCTGCACCACGACCGTGACTTCGACGTCCTGGCCCGCCACGCCGGCGTGCCGGTCCGGCGTTCCCCGGACTGACCGGTGCCCTCGGGATGGGTGCAAGTTGGGTGTCGTACACCCAGGCTGCTACAGTCTGTGCCGTGAAGACCATCCAGGTCCGGAACGTGCCCGACGAGGTGCACGCAGTCCTCAGGTCGCGTGCCGCCGCCGCCGGCATGTCCCTCTCCGACTTCGCGCTGGACCAGCTCGAGCGGGTCGCCACGTACCCACCGCTCCCCGAAGTGCTGGCCCGGGCCAGCGCTCGCTCGGGAGGGGCATCGGCGTCGGCCATCGTGCATGCGGTGCGCGCCGAGCGGGATGCCCGCTGAACGGTGCTCGTCGTCGACACCTCCGCGCTGCTGGAGGCGCTCGTGGCGAGGGACAAGCCGGTCGGGCTGCTCGAACGCCTGGCGAGCGACGACCTCAGTGCCCCCCACCTCCTGGACGTGGAGGTGCTGTCGGGCCTACGCCGGCTCGTGGCGGCAGGCGAGCTGAGCGACGACAGGGCCAACG
>JASHWO010000050.1 GCA_030044045.1 Acidimicrobiales bacterium | reverse complement strand
CGCCAGCCGCAGATGTCGCAGGGCCGCCACGGCCAGCCCGGCAACGCCGAGGCCGGGAACCGCCGGGGCCGCCGCCGCCGGGGCCGGGAGCGGCTGCCCGGTGGGGAGCTGCAGGGCGGGACCCAGGACGGCCCCTATCAGGGCGAGCTGGTGGAGGTCCGGGGGCTGCTCGACCTGCGGGACGAGGGCTACGGCTTCGTCCGTTGCGACGGCTACCTGCCGTCCAGCAGGGACGTCTACGTGTCGATCAGCCAGGCCCGGCGGTTCGCCCTGCGCAAGGGCGACTACGTGGAGGGGGCGTGCCGGCCGGCGGCCAACAACGAGAAGTACCCGGCCTTGCTGCGCCTCGACTCGGTGTCGGGGGTCGAGCCGGAGGAGGCTCGGAACCGGCCCCGCTTCGAGGATCTGACCCCGCTCTTCCCCGACTCCCGGCTCCACCTCGAGCTGCCAGGGGCCAAGGAGAACGTCACCGCCCGCATCGTCGACCTGCTGTCGCCCATCGGGAAGGGCCAGCGCGGTCTCATCGTGTCGCCGCCGAAGGCGGGCAAGACCACGGTGATGAAGCAGATCGCCCACTCCATCGAGGCCAACAACCCCGAGGTGCACCTGATGGTGCTGCTGGTGGACGAGCGGCCGGAGGAGGTCACCGACATGCGCCGCTCGGTCCGCGGCGAGGTGGTGGCCTCGACTTTCGACCGCCCCTCGGACGAGCACACGGCAGTGGCCGAGCTGGCCATCGAGCGGGCCAAGCGGCTGGTGGAGATGGGCCGGGACGTGGTGATCATCCTGGACGGGATCACCCGCCTGGCCCGGGCCTACAACTTGGCGGCTCCGGCCACCGGCCGGATCATGTCCGGCGGCGTGGACTCGGGCGCTCTGTACCCGCCGAAGAAGTTCTTCGGCGCCGCCCGGAACATCGAGGAGGGAGGGTCGCTCACCATCCTGGCCACCGCCCTGGTGGAGACCGGCTCGAAGATGGACGAGGTCATCTTCGAGGAGTTCAAGGGCACCGGGAACATGGAGCTGCGGCTGGACCGGCGCTTGGCCGAGCGCCGGCTGTACCCGTCGATCGACGTCAACGCCAGCTCCACCCGGCACGAGGAGCTGCTCTTCGACCGGGGCCAGCTCCAGCAGGTGTGGAAGCTGCGCCGGGTGCTGAACGCGTTGGCCAGCGACGGCAACGCCGCCTCCGGGCTGGAGCTGCTGATGGACAAGATCCGCACCACCAAGAGCAACGACGAGTTCCTGGCGGAGATCGCCAAGAGCCCGACCCCGAACAACTGAGGTTCGCCATGAAGACCGACATCCATCCCGACTACGTGGAGGCCACCGTCCGCTGCTCGTGCGGCAACACCTTCACTACCCGCTCCACCAAGCCCGAACTGCACGTGGAGCTCTGCAACGAGTGCCACCCCTTCTTCACCGGCAAGCAGAAGCTGGTCGACTCCGGCGGCCGCGTCGAGCGCTTCCAGCGCCGCTACGGCCAGCGCGGCAAGAAGGGCACCAAGAGCACCAAGAGCTGAGAGGTCCAGTGGAGGAGCGGCTCGCCGAGCTCGAGCAGGAGTTCGACGCAGTCGAGGCCGAGCTGGCCGATCCGGCCGTGGCCGCCGATCCGGCGCGCCTGCGCGACCTGTCCCGCCGCCACAAGGAGCTGAGTGAGGTGGTCGCCACTTGGCGCGACCTCCAGCAGGCCCGGGCCGACCTGCAGACGGCGCGCCAGTTGCTGGAGGGGGTGGCCGGCGACGACCGGGAGGTGGTCCAGTCCGAGGTGGAGGTGGCGGAGGCCTCGATCGCCACCCTCGGGTCGCGCCTCAGCACCCTGCTGCTGCCCCGCGACCCGAACGACGGGCGGAACGTGATCGTCGAGATCCGCGGCGCTGAGGGCGGGGAGGAGGCCAACCTCTTCGCCCGCGACCTGTTCGACATGTACAGCCGCTATGCCGCCCAACGGGAATGGCGGGTGGAGGTGCTCTCCGAGAGCCCGTCGGAGCGCGACGGGCTGAACGAGGTGGTGTTCCTGGTGAAGGGCGACGACGCCTGGCGCCGGCTGGAGCACGAAGCGGGCCCGCACCGGGTCCAGCGGGTGCCGGTCACCGAGTCCAAGGGCCGGGTCCACACCTCGTCGGCCACGGTGACGGTGCTGCCCGAGGCCGACGAGGTGGACGTGGCCATCGACCCGGCCGACCTGAAGGTCGACGTGTACCGTTCCACCGGCCCCGGTGGGCAGTCGGTGAACACCACCGACTCGGCGGTGCGCATCACCCACTTGCCCACCGGGATCGTGGTGGCCATGCAGGACGAGAAGAGCCAGATCCAGAACCGGGCCAAGGCCATGACCGTGTTGCGAGCCCGGCTGCTGAAGGCCGAGCAGGACCGGCGGGCGGCCGAGCTGGCGGCCCAGCGCAAGAGCCAGGTGGGGGGAGGGGGCCGGTCGGAGAAGGTCCGCACGTACAACTTCCGCGAGAACCGGGTGACCGACCACCGGGTGAACCTGACCCTCTACAAGCTCGACCAGGTGCTGGCCGGCGACCTCGACCAGCTCACCGAGGCGCTGATGGCCGACAAGCGGGCCCGCCAGCTCGCCGGCGAGGGCGGGCCGGCGGGCGGGTGACCGCGCCGGGCGTGGCTGCCCCGCCGACCCGGTCGGCTGTCGAGCGGTCCCTGGCCAGCCGGCTGGGCGTACCCGCGGAGGCCCGATGGATGGTCGAGTCCGTCCTGGGTCGTGGATCGTCCATGGCGACGGTGGATGCCGGCCAACTGGACCGCCTCCGAGCTATGGCCGATCGCCGGGTCGGTGGCGAGCCGCTCCAGTACGTGTTGGGGGCGTGGGCCTTCCGGACCCTGGAGCTGGCCGTCGACCCCCGGGCCCTCATCCCCCGGCCCGAGACCGAGCAGGTGGTGGAGGTGGCCCTGGCCGAGCTGGGGGCCGCCGGGGGGCCGGTGGTGGTCGACCTGGGGACGGGCAGCGGGGCGATCGCGTTGTCCGTCGCCGTGGAGCGGCCCGACGCCGAGGTGTGGGCCACCGACGAGGACTCAGCGGCCCTGGCCCTGGCGGCCGAGAACGCCACCCGCACCGGCGCCGCCGTAGCGTTCCGCCGGGGCTCCTGGTACGACGCGCTCCCCGGCGACCGGCGGGGGCGGGTCGACCTGGTGGTGGCCAACCCGCCGTACGTGAGCGAGGGCGAGTGGCCCGGGCTCGACCCCGAGGTGCGGCGCGAGCCGCGGCAGGCCCTGGTGGCCGGGGAGGGGAGCGACGGCACCCCCGGGCTGGCCGCGGTGGAGGCGGTGCTGCGGGGCGCCCCCGCCTGGCTGGCCCCGGGTGGGGCGGTGGTGGTGGAGC
>JASHWO010000049.1 GCA_030044045.1 Acidimicrobiales bacterium | reverse complement strand
CGGAGGAGGCCGGGGTTGGGGCCCCGGCCGGGCCTACAACACAGCCGCGGCGACCAGTTCTTCCAGGCGGCGGGTGTCGTTCCAGGAGAGCTGGAGCTGCTTGGCCCGCCGGAAGTAGAGCTGGACGTCGAACTCCAGGGTGAAGCCGATCCCCCCGAAGACCTGCTGGGCCATGGCGGTGACGTCGCGGAAGGTCCGGCCGGCGAAGAGCTTGGCCATGGGGGCCAGCCGCCCGTCGGGCCGGCCAGCCGCCCGGGCCCAGGCCGCCTCGTGGACGAGTTGCTCGGCGCCGTCCACCGCGGTGGCGGCGTCGGCCAGGTAGTGGGCGATGGCCTGGAAGGCGCCGAGGGGCTTGTCGAACTGCCGGCGGTCCTTGGCGTACTGCACGGTGATCTCCAGCGCGTAGGCCGCGCCGCCCACCGCCTGGGCGGCCAGCAGCACCATGGCGTCGGCCATCACCTCGGTCCACGTGGCCCAGCCGGTGCCCGGCCCGCCGATCCGGTCGGCCGCGCCCACGGCCACCCCGTCCAGGACCACGTCGTACTGCGTGTCCGAGGCCAGCGAGAAGCACTGCTCCAGCCGGACCCCCTCGGCCGCCGGGTCCACCAGGAAGAGGTCGACGTCGGCCGGGCCGTCCCCGGCCCGGGCCAGCACCACCAGCCGCCGGGCGGCGGCGGCAAAGGCCACGTGCCGCTTCCGGCCGGAGAGGGCGAAGCCCTCCCCTCGAGGCACGGCCCGGGCCTGCACCCCGATCGGGCCGAACCCGCGCTCGGGCTCCAGCCAGGCCGGGGTGAGGACGGCCTCGCCGGCGGCGATCGCCGGCAGCCAGGTGCGGCGCTGCTCGTCGCTCCCGGCCCGGGCCAGGGCGCCGCCGGAGAGCACGGCGCTCACCAGGTGGGGGACAGGGGCCAGCGAGCGGCCCAGCTCCTGGTAAAGGGCGACCCCCTCCACCAGGGTCATGCCCGACCCACCCCACTGCTCGGGCAGCAGCAGCCCCACCAGGTCGAGCTGGGCCAGCTGCTGCCAGAGCTCGGGGGGGTAGCCGACTGGGTCGTCCTCCATCCGGCGCACCACCGACAGCGGGCAGTGGCGGGCCAGCACGTCACGGGCGGTCTCCCGCAGCATCTCCTGCTCGGGGGAGAAGTCCAGGTCCAGCACGGGTCAGCTCACCTCACCATTCACGGTCACGGTTCACGGTCGCCACCGGTCGCCACCGGTCGCCACCGGTCGCCCCGGCGCGCCCACGGGTTGTCGTCCGGCGTGCGGGGCAGGGACAGGCGGGCGTGGCCGGTCGTCTTGGCCTCGCCGTCCACCACCAGCGCCACGTCGACCAGCACCCAGCCGCAGCCGGCCGGGTCGACCTCGGTGCCGGCCACCGTCCCCGAGAACACCATGGTGTCGCCGGGGAACACCGAGCCCCGCATGCGGAAGGTGATCGAGCCCAGGCGGCCGTGGGGCCCGGTCCAGTCGGTCAGGTAGCGCTCGAACCATGCCGCCTGGTTCGGGGTGTTCAGGAAGATGTCCCGGGTGCCGTTCCGCGCCACGGCGAAGTCCTTGTCGTGGTGCATGGGCCGCCAGTCCCGGCTGGCCATGGCCCCCAGCACCACGGTGGTGGCGGTCACGTCGTGCCGCAGCTCGGGCAGGGCCTCGCCGGGGGACACGTCGCCGAGGAGCCGGCGGGGAAGAGAGGCTGTGCCCGTCGGCCCGCCCGGGCGCCCACTGTGGCTTTCCTCGATGGCGGGCTCCACCGCACGGCGGGGGGCCCCGGCCCCGCCGGCGGCCGTCGCTCGCCGGTAGCCGAAGCCGGTGTAGGTCTCCACCCCCACCAGCTCGTCCCGCTGGTTCCGGTACACCACGTCGATCACCCAGAAGCGGCCGGTGCCCAGCTTCGTCGTCTTTTCGTCGCTCACCGAGCGCAGCACCTGGTGCGTACGGAGCCGGTCGCCGGGACGCACCGGCTCGTAGGAGGTGATGGTGTTGTCGGTCATCACCGCCTCGGTCAGGCCCAGCCGCTCCTTCAGGTCGAAGTGCACCTGCAGCGGGAGCGCGGCGCGCACCCGGCCTGGGGCCCAGTGGTGGGGGCGGAACCACGCCGACAGCATGGTGGGCGGGGCGATCGGGCCGCCGGTGAGCGCCGCTGCCATCTCGTCGTCCCAGTAGAGCGGGTTGCCGTTCTCCACCGAAGCGCAGGTGGTCCAGACGTAGCCCCGCTCCACCGGGAACTCGCCCTCCGCCGGGTACTGCGCCACCTCGACCAGCCGGCGCATCGCCTCCACCGGGTCGCCGCCCGCGCCCGGGACAGCGTCCGGCACCGTACCCCCGGGACCGGCCGCGTCGGCGGCATCCGGGCCGCCAACACCGCCCGCACTGCCCGCCGCGCCCTCGGCCGGACCGGTCACGCCACCACCCCTTCCCGCTGCCACCCGGCCAGCTCCTCCGGGTCGACCCCGGCCGCCCGGAGCAGGGCCGCCGTGTCGGTGGCCCTCGGGTCGGGCAGGCGCACCGGCGCCGACAGGCGGGCCATGCCGGCCAGCACCGGCCCCACCTGGCGGCGCGGGCCGCGGGTGGGGTGCACCGCGGCCACCACCGCCCCCCGCTGGGCCAGTGCCTCGTCGGCGGCCACCTCGGCCACCGTCTGCACCGGGGCCACGCAGGTGTCGGCCCCGGCCAGCAGGGCCACCCACTCGTCCCGCCCCCGGGCGGCGAAGGCAGCCCGGAAGTCGGCCCGGATGCGGTCCTGGACCTCGTCGTCCTGCTGGTGGCCGACCCACTGCTCGCAGCCCAGGGCCCGGCAGAGGTTGGCGAAGAACTTCGGCTCGATGGCCGCCACCGCCAGCCAGCGCCCGTCGCCGGCCGGGTAAGTGTCGTAGCAGGCGTAACGGCCGCTCAGGACGTCGTGGCCGGGGCCAGGCTCGCTGCCGGTGGCCAGCTGCTCGTCGACGGCCAGGGACATGAGCCAGAGCACCCCGTCGGCCACCGACACGTCGAGGTAGGCGCCCTCGCCGGTGGCCTGCCGGCCCAGCAGGGCGGTGGTGACGGCCAGGGCGGCGTGGAGCCCGCCGGCGGCGGCGTCGGCCACGGTGGCCCCGGGGAGGGGCGGGCCCCCGTCGCCGCGGGGGCCGGAGGAGGCCAGGTAGCCCCCGACGGCCAGGTAGTCGAGGTCGTGGCCGGCCCAGCCGGCCCGCGGGCCGGACTGCCCGTAGCCGGAGGTGGCGCAGTAGACGACGGACGGGTTGACCGCCCGCACCTGCTCGTAGCCGACGCCCAGCCGGTCGACCACCCCCGGCCGGAAGCTCTCCACCACCACGTCGGCCCCGGCGGCCAGGGCCAGGAAGGCCTGCCGGCCGCCGGCCGACTTCAGGTCGAGCAGCACCCGCCGGGTCCCCCGCTGGCCGCTGTAGGCGAAGAAGGGCGGCTCGATCTGCGCGCCCCCGGCCGAGGGGGGCGGGCCCACCTTCACCACCTCGGCCCCGTAGTCGGCCAGGAGACGGGTGCAGCGGGCGGGCGGCCCCACGCTGGAGAGGTCGAGCACCCGCGTGCCGCACAGCGGGCCGGGCGCCGGGGCGGCCGGGCCAGGCCCGCCGGCCTCACCGGCGG
>JASHWO010000048.1 GCA_030044045.1 Acidimicrobiales bacterium | reverse complement strand
CTCGGGACCCTCTCGGGGGTGAGGACCACTCCCGAGGCCACCGACCTGCAGCGCCGCCTGGCCGAGGTCCGGGACGCCGCCGGCTCTCCCACCGTCCCCGCTCCTGCCGCCGCCGCCGGCCACCCCGAGAGGCACCAGCCGGCGGTGGTCATGGAGGTGTCGAGCCACGCCCTGTCCCAGGCCCGGGTCGACGCCGTCCACTTCGACGTGGCCGTCTTCACCAACCTGAGCCATGACCACCTCGACTACCACGTCACCATGGAGGAGTACTTCGCCGCCAAGGCCTCGCTCTTCACCCCGGAACGCGCCGTGCGGGGGGTGGTCCACGCCGGGGACCGGTGGGGCCGCCGGCTGCTGGACGAGGCCCGCATCCCGCTGGTGGCCGTGCGGCCGGACGACGCCTCGGCGGTGGTCCTGGCACCGGGGCGCACCGAGTACACCTGGCGGGGGCAGCGGGTGGTGCTGTGCCTGACCGGAGCGGTCAACGTGCAGAACGCCCTCCTGGCCGGGGAGGCAGCGGTGGCCCTGGGCATGGATCCGGTCGAGGTGGCCGCCGGGCTGGCCACCGCCCCGCCGGTGCCGGGGCGCCTGGAGGTGGTCGCCGTCCCAGCCGCCGGGGGACCGCCCTTCACGGTGCTGGTGGACTACGCCCATACGCCGGCCGGCCTGGAGGCGGTCCTGGCCGAGGCCCGGCGGGCGGTGGCACCGGGTGCCCGGGTGCTGGCCGTCTTTGGTAGCGGCGGCGACCGCGACCGGGCCAAGCGCCCGTTGATGGGCGCGGTGGCCACCCGGGTCGCCGACCTCGCCGTGCTGACCTCGGACAACCCGCGTCACGAGGACCCCATGGCGATCGTGGCCGAGGTGCTGGGTGGGGCAGTGCCGTCGGCCGACGAGGCCCGTGCCGCCGGGCGACTGGTGGTGGAGCCCGACCGCCGCCGGGCCATCGAGCGAGCCCTGGACGCCGCCGGGGCCGGCGACGTGGTGGTGCTGGCCGGCAAGGGCCACGAGACCACCCAGGACGCGGGGGGCACCCTGCTGCCGTTCGACGACCGTGCGGTGGCGGCCGAGCTGCTCCGGGCGCGCTGGCCGGGCTTCACGGCGGAGCCTGGCGCCGGCCCCGCCGTCGCTGCCGGCCCCGCTGGTAGCCCCGCCACCGGTGCCGGCCCTACCACCGGGCAGGGCGGGGACTGACCCGTGCTCTCCTTGATGTCGTCCGGGGGCATCGCCCTGCTGGTGGCCATCTTCGGCACCCCGCTGCTCCTGCGCTGGCTGGTGCGCAAGCGCATCGGCCAGCACATCCGGGAGGACGGCCCGGCCAGCCACAGCGCCAAGGCGGGCACCCCCACCATGGGCGGCCTGGCCATCGTGGGCGCCGTGGTCGCCGGCTACGCCTTCGGGCACGTCGGCACCGAGGTCAAGTTCTCGGCCACCGGCTACCTCGTGATCATCACCGTCTGCCTGTACGGGGTGATCGGGCTGGTGGACGACTGGATCAAGGTCAGCCACCAGCGGAGCCTGGGCCTGAACAAGCGGGCCAAGTTCGGTGCCCAGGCGGCGGTGGCCGTGCTCTTCGCCGAGCTGGCCCTGCACTGGGCCCACACCTCCACGGCCCTGGCCTTCACCCGGCTCACCACCCCCGGCATCCAGCTGGGCCAGTGGGGCTGGGTGGTCTTCGCCGTGTTCGTGCTGGTGGGCACCTCCAACGCCGTCAACCTCACCGACGGCCTGGACGGCCTGGCCGCCGGCTCGTCGACCTTCTGCTTCGCCGTGCTGGCCATCATGGGCTACTGGATCTTCCGCCACGAGACGATCTTCCACGTGCTGCCGGCCTACGCCATCGACCTGGCCCTGGCCGCGGTGGCCCTGGCCGGGGCCTGCCTCGGGTTCCTCTGGTGGAACGCCGCGCCGGCCAAGATCATCATGGGCGACACCGGCTCGCTGGCCATCGGGTCCGGGCTGGCCGCGCTGTGCCTGCTGCTGAACCTGGACCTGCTCCTGCCCATCGTCGGGGGCCTGTTCGTGCTGGAGACGCTGTCGGTCATCGCCCAGGTGGTGAGCTTCCGTATGTTCGGCCGCCGCATCTTCCGGATGGCGCCGTTCCACCACCACTTCGAGCTGCTCGGCTGGCCGGAGACCACGGTGATCGTGCGCTTCTGGGTGCTGGCCGGGCTCTTCGCCGCCCTGGCCCTGGGCATCTTCTACGGCGAGTTCCTCACGGTGGCCCACGTCACGTGAGCGACCGCCGAGATCCGGGCCGGCGGGGCGTCCACCCGTGGGGGGCCCACGTCGGACAGCATGGGCCGATGCACCGCCCGGCCAGGGACCGTGACGGGGCCTCCTCCCGCGGCGCCCATGCCCGGCCGGTGCATCCGGGCCCGGCCGGCCCGGCCGGCTGGGTGACCGCCCTCCGCCGGCTCCCCACCTCGACCGTCCTCACCGTGCTGGTCGGCCTGCTCTGCGTGGTGGGGGTGGTGATGGTGGGCTCGGCCTCGGAGATCGTGTCCATCGACACCTACGGGTCGCCCTGGGCCATCCTGCTGCGCGAGTGCCTGTGGCTGGCCGTGGGCATCGTGGCCTTCGTCGTCGTGTCCCGTGCCGACCACCGCCGCTGGCGCCGCTACAGCGGGCTGCTGATGGTGGTGACGTTCGTGCTCCTCCTGGCCGTCCTGGTGCCGGGGATCGGCACCAACTCCAACGGCTCCACCCGCTGGATCGGCGTGGGCCCGCTGGTCCTGCAGCCCTCCGAGGTGATGAAGCTGGCCCTGGCCCTGGCCGGGGCCGACCTGGTGGCCCGGCGGGAGCGCCTCGGCGGGGCCTACCGCACGGTGGTGGGCCCGCTCCTGCTGCTCACCGCCGCCGCCGCCGGATTGGTGCTGGTGCAGCCGGACATGGGCACGGCCGTGGTGCTGGGCTGCATCGCCATGGCCCTCCTCTTCTTCTCCGGCGTGCCCATGCGCCCCATCATGAAGCTGCTGGGGGGCCTGGCCGCCCTGGCGCTGCTGGTGGGCCTGGTGGACCCCTACCGCCGGCAGCGGCTCCTCTCGTTCATCGACCCCGGGGCCCACGCCTCGGGGTCGGGTTACCAGGTGGTGCAGTCCCTGATCGGCCTGGGATCGGGGCACCTGTTCGGGGTGGGCCTCGGCAACGGCCGGGAGAAGTGGGGCTTCCTCCCAAACGCCCATACCGACTTCATCTTCTCGGTCATCGGCGAGGAGCTGGGGCTGGTGGGGACGATCTGCGTGCTGCTGCTGCTGGGGGCGTTCGCCTGGTTCGGGCTGCGGGCGGCGGCCCGGGCGTCCGACCGGTTCGGCGGCCTCCTGGCAGTGGCCCTGGTGGCCTGGATCGCCGCCGAGACGGCCATCAACGTGGGCGCGGTCATCGGCCTCCTGCCGGTGACCGGGATCCCGCTGCCCTTCGTCTCCTACGGCGGCTCGTCGCTGGTGCTCACCATGGTGGCCGCCGGCATCCTGGTGAGCATCGCCCGGCGTGCCGAGGGCGCGGCCGGGGAGCCGGCGACCGAGCGGGAGCCCGCAGGTGTCCGGCGGCGGGCTGGCGGTGGGCCCGACCGCGCCCACCGGGGTGGTAGCCGCCGGGTGGCCACCCCGTCGGCGTGGCGCGAGCCGGTGAGGGGGGCGACCAGCCGGTGACCGCCCCGGGCGCGGAGGTCCAGCCGACAGGCAGGGTGGACCAGGGAGCCGTCCAGCCGGGCAAGCAGGGCAAGGCGGAGGGGGAAGGCCATGCTGGAGGCATGGACGACCGACGACAACGCCGCAGTGTGCCGTCCGG
>JASHWO010000047.1 GCA_030044045.1 Acidimicrobiales bacterium | reverse complement strand
CCCGCCGGGCCGCCGCCTCGGCCAGGGCGTGCCCCTGCTTGCCCGAGGAGCGGTTGGTCAGGACCCGGACCGGGTCCAGCGGCTCCCGGGTGCCCCCGGCGCTCACCACCACCGACCGGCCGGCCAGGTCCCGGGCCCCGCCGACGCCACCCGCACCACCGGGGCCGTCCAGCAGGGCCAGCACCCGCGCCACGATCGTCGCCGGCTCGGCCAGCCGTCCGGCGCCCACGTCGCCCCCGGCCAGCCGGCCCTCCTCGGGAGGGACCACCACCACACCCCGGCGCTCCAGCAGCGCCAGGTTGTCCCGGACCGCCGGGTGCTCCCACATCTCGGTGTGCATGGCCGGGCAGACCACCACCGGCGCCCGGGTGGCCAGCAGGGTGGCCGTGAGCAGGTCGTCGGCCATCCCGGCGGCGTAGCGGGCCAGCAGGTGGGCGGTGGCCGGGGCCACCACCACCACGTCGGCCGACTGGCCCAGCGCGGTGTGGGGGATGGACCCCTCCCACAGGCTGGTGCGAGCCGGCTCCGAGGCCAGCGCCGAGAAGGTCACCTCGCCCACGAAGCGGGTGGCCTCGGCGGTGAGCACCGGGGCCACGTGCACCCCGGCGTCGACCAGGCGCCGGCAGACCTCCACCGCCTTGTAGGCGGCGATCCCGCCGGAGACCCCCAGGACGACCCGGCGCGGCGGCACTAGCCGGCGGCCGGGCCCTCGTCCTCCACGTCGGCCCCGGCCCCGTCACCGGCTGCCGCGTCGGCACCGCCCTCGCCCTCGGCCTCGCCGGCTGCCTCGGCGGCCAGCGCCTCGGGATCCAGCCGGGTGTAGGTGGCCTTGCCGGCGGCGACCTCCTCGAAGGCGATCGACAGGGGCTTGCCCGACACCGAGGTCACCTGGGGCGGGACCACCCGACCCAGCCCCTCGCCCAGGCTGTTGTAGTAGGCGTTGACCTGGCGGGCCCGGGCCGAGCCCAGGGCCACCAGGGTGAACTTGGAGTCCACCTTGTCGAGCAGGTGCTCGATCGGCGGGTCCATGAGCGTGTTGCGGCCTTGGGCCATGTGGGGATCCTCCCGGTCCGTGTACGCGCGATGCTACCGGCCGGCAGGGGTGCCGGCCGTCCCTCCCCGACCGGCCTAGCGCTCGGTCTCTTTCAGGAGGTCGACCCGCTGCTTGGCCCCGAGGCCCTGGAGCCGGCGGCTCTCGCTGATGCCGACGGTCTCCATGAGGCGGCGGGCCTTGACCTTGCCGAGGCCGGGAAGGGACTCCAGCACGGAGACCACTTTCATCTTCCCGACCGTCTCGTCCTTGTCGGCCTTCCTGAGGAGCTCGCCGAGGGTCAGCGACCCCAGCTTCAGCTTCTCCTTCACCTCGGCTCGCTCGCGGCGAACCTTGGCGGCCTTCTCCAGTGCAGCCTGGCGCTGCTCGGGCGTGAGTGCAGGCGGTTGCGGCATGGCGCGACCTTAGCGCCTCCGGGGCACCTGGTCACACAATTGCCGCGGTCATTGCCTCCCTGGCCTGGACGGCAGCGTCTCGCACCCCCCGTTCCGAGGGTCCGGCGGCCAGCACCGAGCGGGAGGCGCTGGGCAGCACGCTGCCCGGCGGGCAGCCGGCCATGCGGGCCGCCACGTCGGCCGGGGTGGCCCCCTGGGCCCCCACCCCCGGGGCCAGCACTATCCCTCTGAGCTGGGACAACGGGAACCGGGAGGGGGGCATGGTGGCTCCCACCACCGCCCCCACCGCGCCCACCGGCGCCCCCTCGGCCCGGTTCAGCTCGGCGATGCCGGCCAGCAGGGCGTCCTCCACCGAGGCCCCGCCGGCGGTCACCGCCTCCTGCAGTGGGCGGCCCTCGGGATTGCTGCTGCGCACCACCACCAGTACCCCCCGCCCGTGGCGCCGGGCCGCTTCCACCAGCGGCCGGAGCGCCCCCAGGCCCAGGTAGGGGACGGCGGTGACGGCGTCCACGGCCAGCGGGCTCGACCCGCCCAGCCAGGCGTCGGCGTAGGCGGCCACGGTGGAGTCGACGTCGCCCCGCTTGGCGTCGCCCACCACCAGCAGCCCGGCCCGGCGGGCCTCGGCGATCACCTCCTCCAGCACCGCCAGGCCGGCGGCGCCGTGGCGCTCGAAGAACGCCACCTGGGGCTTCACCGCCGGGAGCTCGCCGGCGAAGGCGGCCACGCAGCGCAGGGCGAAGGTGCGCAGGCCACCCGGGTCGTCGGGCAGCCCCCAGGCGGCCAGCAGCGCCGGCGAGGGGTCGATCCCCACGCAGAGCGGCCCGGTGCGGGCCACCGCCGCGGCCAGCCGCCCGGCAAAGGTCGAGGGCGGCCCCGGGTCCTCAACGGCCACGGGCCGCCCCCACCAGCTCCCCCACCCGGGCCACCCGGTGGTGCCGGCACCACCGCTCCACCCCGGCCAGCACCTTCCAGGGCGCCCGGGGGTCGCGGAAGGTGGCCGTGCCCACCTGCACGGCGTCGGCCCCGGCCAGGAGCAGCTCCACGGCGTCGGTCCCGCTGGCCACCCCGCCCACCCCCACGATCCCGGCCTCCGGGAACGCCTCCCGGCACTCCCAGACGGCTCGCACGGCCACCGGGTGCACGGCCGGGCCGGAGAGGCCGCCGCCCACCGCCCCCAGCACCGGCCGGCGGCGCTCCACGTCGACGGCCAGGCCGAGCAGGGTGTTCACCAGGGTCAGGGCCTCCGCCCCGGCGCCCAGGGCGGCGGCGGCGATCTCCCGCAGGTCGGCCACGTTCGGGCTGAGCTTGGCCCAAATCGGCAGCCCCGCCGCCCCCGCCGCCGCCACCGCCTCGGCCGTGGCCGACGGCGAGTGGGCGAACATCCGAGACCGGTCCTCCACGTTCGGGCAGCTCACGTTGACCTCGACCGCCACCACCCCCGGCGCCCCGGCCAGCGCCCGGGCGGCGTCGGCGAACTCCTCGGCCCGGCGCCCCCAGATGGAGGCCACCACCCTGGCCCCGGCGGCCACCAACCGTGGCAGCTCCTCGGCCGCCCAGGCGGCCACGCCCGGCCCCTGGAGCCCCACGCTGTTCAGCATGCCCCCCGTCACCTCGTGCACCCGGGGGGCGGGGTTGCCGGCCCAGGGCTCGGCCGACAGCGACTTCACCACCACCGCGCCGAGCCCGTCGAGGGGGCCGTAGGCGCCCAGCTCGGCCCCGTGGCCGGCCGTGCCCGAGGCGGTCATCACCGGGTTCGGCAGGGCCACCGAGCCCACCCGGGTGGCCAGGTCGGGGTCAGTCCCCATCGTCCCCACACCCTCCCTGGTCACCGTCGAGCCCCTGGCGGCCGGGCCCGGCGACGGCCCGGTCCCCGTGGAGCTCCTGCAGGCAGCGCACCACCAGCGGGTGACGGGCGGCGTCGGCGATCCCGGCGGCCGCCGCCCGGGCGGCGGCCAGGGTGGTCAGGCAGGGGATGTGGTGGGCCAGCGCCGTCGCCCGGATGTGGACCCCGTCGGTCCGGGATCCTCGGCCCCGCGGGGTGTTGACCACGAGCTGGACCTTGCCCCCGGCGATCAGCTCGACGGCGTCGGCAGCCAGCCCCTCCTCCCCCACTTTGGCCACCAGGGTGTCCACCGGGACACCCTCGTTGCGGAGGTAGCCGGCGGTGCCCAGGGTGGCGGCCAGGGAGAAGCCCAGCTCCACGAAGTGCCGGGCCACCCGGAGCCCGGCCGGCTTGTCCCGGTCGGCCAGCGAGAGGAAGACCGTGCCCGAGCGGGGCAGGCGGGCGCCGGCGGCCAGCTGGCTCTTGGCGAAGGCCAGGCCGAAGGTGGCGTCGACCCCCATCACCTCGCCGGTGGAGCGCATCTCCGGGCCGAGGAGGGTGTCCACCCCGGGGAACCGGTCGAAGGGCAGCACCGCCTCCTTCACGCTCACGTGGGGCGGGTCGGGGATGCGGTCGCCCGCCGGCACCATGCCCTCGGCCCGGAGGTCGGCCAGGGTCTCGCCCACCATGACCCGGGCGGCCACCATGACCACCGGTACCCCGGTGGCCTTGGCCACGAAGGGCACGGTGCGGCTGGCCCGGGGGTTGGCCTCGAGGACCAACACCTCGCCGTCCTTCACCGCGTACTGCACGTTCAGCAGGCCCTGCACCTCCAGGGCGCCAGCCAGGGCCCGGGTGTGGCGGTCGATCTGGTCCCGCACGTCGGGGGAGAGGGTCTGGGGGGGCAGGGCGCAGGCCGAGTCGCCCGAGTGCACCCCGGCTGCCTCCACGTGCTCCATCACCCCGCACACCAGGACCTCGCCGGTGCGGTCGCGCACGGCGTCCACGTCCACCTCGATGGCGTCCTCCAGGAAGCGGTCGACCAGCACCGGCCGCTCGGCCGACACCCCGCCCTCCCGGGCCAGGCCCCGGGTGAGGTCGGCCATGGCCCGGCGCAGGTCGGCGTCGCCGTAGACGATCTCCATGGCCCGCCCGCCCAGCACGTAGCTGGGCCGCACCAGCACCGGGTAGCCGACCCGGCGGGCCACGGCCAGCGCCCCCTCGGCGGTGGTGGCCGTGCCCCCGGCCGGCTGGGGGATGCCCAGGTCGGTACAGAGGAGGTTCCAGCGCTCGCGGTCCTCAGCCCGGTCGATGGAGGCCGGGCTGGTGCCGAGGACCAGCTCGGGCGGGAGCGAACCGGCCAGCTTCAGCGGGGTCTGCCCCCCGAGCGAGACGATCACCCCAGCGATGCCTCCAGGCCCGGCTGGGGCCCCACTGCGGCCTGCCCCGATGGCGGCCTCCTCCGATGCGTGGGGCCCCTGCCCCACACCGGCCGCGCCGCCGGCCCGCTGCTCGACGTCGACCACGTTGGCCACGTCCTCGGCGGTCAGCGGCTCGAAGTAGAGGCGGTCCGAGGTGTCGTAGTCGGTGGAGACGGTCTCGGGGTTGCAGTTCACCATGACCGTCTCGTAGCCGGCCGCCCGCAAGGCCATGCTGGCGTGGACGCAGCAGTAGTCGAACTCGATGCCCTGGCCGATGCGGTTCGGCCCGGAGCCCAGGATGACCACCCGCTCCCGGTCCGAGGGCCGCACCTCGCACTCGTCCTCGTAGGTGCCGTAGTGGTAGGGCGTGTGGGCCTCGAACTCGGCCCCACAGGTGTCGACGGTCTTGTAGGTGGCGACCACCCCGGCGGCCTCCCGCGCCGCCCGGGCCTCGCCCTCCCCCACCCCCAGCAGGTGGGCCACCTGGGCGTCGGAGAAGCCCAACCGCTTGGCCCGTCGCCACCGGCCGCGGTCCATGGCCGCCAGCGCCGCCGCCCCGGTGCCCAGGGCCTCGACGGCCGCCCGCTCCCCGCCGATCCGGGCGATCTGCTCCAGGAACCAGGGGTCGATCCCGGTCCGCCCGGCCACCGCGGCCACGCCGAGCCCCCGCCGCAACGCCGCCTCCACCTCGAACACCCGCTCCGGCGTGGCCACGGCCACCCGGTCGAGCAGGTCGGCGTCGGGCACGTCGTCGAGGGCCGCCTCCGCCGGGTCGGCGTTCAGCCCGGCCCGGCCCTGCTCCAGCGAGCGCACCGCCTTCTGCAGCGACTCGCCGAAGGTGCGGCCGATGGCCATGACCTCGCCCACCGACTGCATGCGGGTGCCGAGGCGACCGTCGGCCCCGGACAGCTTCTCGAAGGCCCAGCGGGGGATCTTGGTCACCACGTAGTCGATGGTCGGCTCGAAGCTGGCCGGGGTGGCCCGGGTGATGTCGTTCCGGATCTCGTCCAGGCGGTAGCCGACAGCCAGCCGGGCGGCGATCTTGGCGATGGGGAAGCCGGTGGCCTTGGAGGCCAGGGCCGAGGAGCGGGAGACCCGGGGGTTCATCTCGATGACCATGCGCCGCCCGGTGGCCGGGTCCACGGCGAACTGCACGTTCGACCCGCCCGTCTCCACCCCCACCCGGCGCAGGCAGGCGAAGGCGTCGTCCCGCATGGCCTGGTACTCCACGTCGGTCAGGGTCTGGGCCGGGGCCACGGTGATGGAGTCGCCGGTGTGCACCCCCATGGGGTCGAGGTTCTCGATGGAGCACACCACCACGCAGTTGTCGGCCCCGTCCCGCATCACCTCCAGCTCGAACTCCTTCCAGCCGGCGATGGCCCGCTCCATCAGCACCTCGCCCACCGGGCTGGCGTCGAGCCCCTCGGGGGCCAGGCCGGCCAGGCCGCCGTACCCGTCCGGACGGACCAGCTCCTCCATGGTGCGGGCGATGCCCGTACCCTTGCCGCCGAGGATGAAGCTGGGGCGCACCATGAGCGGGAAGCCGATCTGCGCGGCGATGGCCACTGCCTCATCGAGGGAGTGGGCGAAGCCGGCTTCCGGCACCTCCAGGCCGATCTCGGTCATGGCCGCCCGGAAGCAGTCCCGGTCCTCGGCGGTGCGGATGGCCTCGGGCCGGGCCCCGATCACCTCGGTGCCGCCCAGCAGGTCCCGCTCGGCCAGGGCCATGGTGAGGTTCAGGGCGGTCTGGCCGCCCAGGGTGGGCAGCAGGGCGTCGGGCCGCTCCTTCTCGATGATCGCCGCCACCACGTCGGGGTCGAGCGGCTCGACGTAGGTGCGGTCGGCGGTGCCCGGGTCGGTCATGATCGTGGCCGGGTTGGAGTTGACCAGGACGACCCGGTAGCCCTCCTCGGCCAGCACCCGGCAGGCTTGGGTGCCCGAGTAGTCGAACTCGCAGGCCTGGCCGATCACGATGGGCCCGGAGCCGATCACCAGGATGGACTCGATGTCGTCGCGGCGCGGCACGGTTAGCTGCTTCTCCCCTCGGCGCCGGGGGTGCCCATGAGGGCCCGGAACTCGTCGAACAGGTACCGGGCGTCGTGGGGGCCGGGGCCGGCCTCCGGGTGGTACTGCACCGAGAAAACCGCCGCCGCCCGGTGCCGCACCCCCTCCACCACCCCGTCGTTCAGGTTGACGTGGGTGACCTCGGTATCGGGCACGTCGGCCACCGCGTAGTTGTGGTTCTGGCTGGTCACCTCCACCCGCCCGCTGGCCTCGTGGCGTACCGGGTGGTTGCTGCCGTGGTGGCCGAAGTCCAGCTTGTAGGTGGTACCGCCCAATGCCGTGGAGAGGATCTGGTGGCCCAGGCAGATGCCGAAGATCGGCACCCGCCCCACCAGCGACGCCACCGCCGCCGCCGGGCCGGGCAGGGCAGCGGGGTCGCCCGGGCCGTTCGAGAGGAACACCCCGTCGGGGTCGAGCGACAGCACCTCGTCGGCCGTGGTGGCGGCCGGCACCACCGTCACCGTGGCCAGGGCGCCCAGGTGGCGCAGCATGGTCTCCTTCACCCCGAAGTCGTAGGCCACCACCCGGAAGGGGCCGTCGCCCCTGGTGTACGGCTCGGCCGTGGTCACCCCGGACACCAGGTCCCGGCCGTCGGTGGGCTCGGCCGAGGCCGCCGCTGCCCGGAGCTCCTCCTCGCCCGCCGTGCCGAAGGCGCAGGGCATGGCCCCCCGCTCCCGCAGGTGGCGGGTGAGCCGGCGGGTGTCCACCCCGGTCACCGCCGGCACCCCGTGGCGGGAGAGGAACGCCTCCAGGGGCTCGGTCGAGCGCCAGTTGCTGGGTACGCCGTCGTGCAGGTCCCGCACCACCACCCCCCGACAGTGCGGGCGCGGCGCCTCGTCGTCCTCGGCGTTGGTCCCGTAGTTGCCGATGTGCGGGTAGGTGAAGGCCACCACCTGGCCAGCGTAGGAGGGGTCGGTGACGACCTCCTGGTAGCCGCTGAGGGCGGTGTTGAACACCAGCTCGCCGGTGGCCACCGGGCGGGCGGCGCCGGCCGCCTCGCTCTCGAACACCTCGCCGTCGGCCAGCACCAGCAGCGCGGGGGGCCGCGTCATTGGCCCGCCCGGGGCCCCGCTGCCGCTCGTCACCATGGCGGCCTCCTCCGCTGCGTGGGACCCCTGCCCCATGCCGGCCGTGCTGGCACCTGACCCGCCGGGGGCCCCAACCCCGGGCTCCTCCGAGGCGCGGGGCCCCTGCCCCATGCCGGCCGTCGGCGCGTCACGCGGGTCGCGGCCGTCATCGCTGGGCCTCGCCGTCGATCACCACCGGCTCCCCCCGCAGCACGGTGTGGCGCACCCGGCCGGTGAGCTTGCGGCCGGCGAACGGGGTGTTCCGGCTGCGGCTGGCCGAGCGGGCCGGGTCGACGGCCCACGTAGCCGCCGGGTCCACCACGCAGAGGTTGGCCGGCCGACCCTCGGCCACCGGCCCGCCGTGGCGGTCGGCCAGGCCGGCCACGGCCGCCGGCTGCCAGCTCAGCAGGGCCAGCACCCGCTCGGGCGGCAGGTCCAGCTCGGTGAGGGCCACAGCCAGCGCCGTCTCCAGCCCCAGCATCCCCGGCGGCGCCTGGTCGAAGGGGACCTCCTTGGCCTCGGCGGCGTGGGGGGCGTGATCGGTGGCCACGGCGTCGATCGTCCTGTCGGCCAGACCGGCCTTGACCGCCGCCACGTCGGCGGCGGTGCGCAGCGGCGGGTTCACCTTGAACACCGGGTCGTAGCCGGCCACCAGCTCGTCGGTGAGGGAGAAATGGTGGGGGGCCGCCTCGGCGGTCACCGGCAGCCCCTCGGCCTTGGCCCGCCGCACCAGGTCGACCGAGCCGGCCGTCGAGAGGTGGAGGAAGTGGACCGGCGCCCCGGTCAGCCGGACCAGGACCACGTCCCGGGCCACCATCACCTCCTCGGCGGCGGCCGGGATGCCCGGCAGGCCCAGCCGGCTCGACCAGGCCCCCTCGTGCATGGCCCCGCCCCGGGCCAGGGACTCGTCCTCGCAGTGCTGGGCCAGCACCACCGGCAGCCCCCGGGCCCGCAGGCCCCGGGCATAGTCGAGGGCCCGCCGCATGAGGGCGCCGTCCTGCACCCCGGCCCCGTCGTCGGTGAAGATCCGCACCCCCAGGGCGGCCAGCTCGGCCATGGGGGCCAGCCGCTCCCCGGCCCGGCCGGCGGTGATGGCCCCAGCCACCGCCACCTCCACCGCCGCCTCCCGGCCCAGGGCCAGCACCTCCCGGACCACCTCGGCCGAGTCGACCGGGGGCTCGGTGTTCGGCATGGCCACCACCGCCGTGTACCCACCGAGGGCCGCGGCGCGGGCTCCGGTGGCCACCGTCTCGGCTTCCTCCCGCCCCGGCTGGCGCAGGTGGGTGTGGAGGTCGACCAGGCCGGGGGCCACCAGGCAGCCGCCAGCGTCCAGCTCGGTGGCCCCGGCCGGCGCGGCCAGCGCCTCGCCCACCTCGGCCACCAGGCCGTCCACCACCCGCACGTCGGCCCGCCGGGCGCCGCCGGCGTCGACCACCGTGCCGCCCCGTACCACCAATTCAGACCCGCCTGGGGCCCCAACCCCGGGCTCCTCCGAGGCGTGGGGCCCCTGCCCCACGCCGGCCGTGCCGCGCCTAGCCACCGCGCACCTCCCCGCCTGGGGCCCCAACCCCAGGCTCCTCCGGAGGCGGGGACCCCAACCCCGCCCCGGCCGTCATCTCCAGCGGGGGGACGGCCACGCTGCCCGACCCGAGCAGCAGGAACAGCACGGCCATGCGCACGGCCACCCCGTTGGCGACCTGGCGGGTGGCCACCACTTCGGGCCGGTCAGCCACCTCGCCGGCGATCTCCACCCCCCGGACCATCGGCCCCGGGTGGGTGACCACGGCCCCCGGCGCCAGCCGTCCGGCCCGGCGGACGGTGAGGCCCCAGTGCTCGGTGTACTCCCGCAAGGAGGGCACGCAGGCCCCGCTCCCCCGCTCGGCCTGCAGGCGGAGCAGCGACACCACGTCGGCCTCGCCCAGCGCCTCGTCCAGATCCGGCGCCACGGTCACCGGCCACCCCTCCAGGGAGGGCGGCAGCAGGCTGCCCGGGGCGGCCACCGTCACCGTGGCCCCCAGGGCGTGGTAGGCGAGGATGCCCGAGCGGGCCACCCGGCTGTGGCGCACGTCCCCCACCACCAGCACCCGGAGCCCCTCGAAGCAGCCCACCCCCAGGTCGGCCGGGTCGCGGCCGGCCCGCTCGGCCAGCACCTGGCGCACGGTGAAGCAGTCGAGCAGCGCCTGGGTGGGATGCTCGTGCCAGCCGTCGCCGGCGTTGACCACCCGGGCTCGCCGGGCCCACCCGGCCACCTGGTGGCAGGCGCCGGAGGAGGGGTGGCGCACCACCAGGGCGTCCACCCCCATGGCCTCCACCGTGGCCACGGTGTCCCGGAGGGACTCGCCCTTCTGCACCGACGAGGTGGCCACCGAGAACGAGAGCACGTCAGCCGACAGCCGCTTGGCCGCCGTCTCGAAGGAGAGCCGGGTGCGGGTCGACCCCTCGAAGAACAGGGTGGCCACCACCCGCCCCCGCAGCGTCGGCACCTTCGGGATGGCCCGCCGCTCGACCTCGGCGAAGGCCTCGGCCACGCGGAACACCTCGGCGATGCCGTCCCGGCCGAGGTCGGCCACTGACAACAGGTGTGTCACCGGTCCTCCAGGGTCCCGATGCTGACCCCCTCGTCGCTCACGTCGACCATCTCCTCCCGCCGGGTGGGCAGGTTCTTGCCGACGTAGTCCGGCCGGATGGGCAGCTCCCGGTGGCCCCGGTCGACCATCACGGCGAGCTGCACGGCCCGGGCCCGGCCGTAGTCGCCCAGGGCGTTCAGGGCGGCCCGCACCGTGCGGCCGGTGAAGAGCACGTCGTCGACGAGCACCACCACCTGCCCGGTCAGGTCGAGCGGGATGTCCGTGGCCGCCTCGGGCAGCACCGGCCGCAACCCGATGTCGTCCCGGTAGAAGGCCACGTCGAGGGTGCCCACGGGGACCTCCTCGCTTTCCACCTCCCGGAGGATCTCGGCCATGCGCCGGGCGATCGGCACCCCGCCGGTCTGCAGCCCCACCAGCACCACGTCGTCGAGCCCGGCGTTGCGCTCAGCCACCTCGTGAGCCATGCGGGTCAGGGCGCGCTGGAGGTCGGCGGCGGTGAGCACCTGGGCGTGGGGAACGAACACGGCACCCAGCGGTCGGGTATGGCTGCGCTCGCGTTCGGCCACTGCTCCTCCTGTCCGTACGGGCCTCTCGGGACCCGCTTCACGGTCAGGTGCCGACCCTACCTGACCTTGGCGGCCACCGTCGACAGGATACCGTTGACGAACCGGCCCGACTCCTCGGTGGAGTAGGTCTTGGCCAGCTCCACCGCCTCGTCGATCACCACCGGCACCGGCGGGCCCGCCGGGTCGAGCAGCTCGGCCACGGCCAGCCGGAGGACCAGGCGGTCCACCACGGCCATGCGGTCGAGCGGCCAGCCCACCGACGCCTCGGCGATCAGGACGTCCGACGCCTCCCGGTGGGCGTCGGCCGCCTCGACCAGGGCCCGGGCGAACGGGTCGGGGGCCACCGGCAGGGCGTCCAACACCGCGGTGGGGTCCTGGCCCTTCAGCTCGGCCTCGTAGAGGAGGGACAGTGCCCGCTCCCGGGCCTGATGGCGCACGCCGCGACCGGGACCGGCTGCCTCTGCCCTCGGGCCGCTCAGGCCCGGGTCAGGTACTCGCCGGTGCGGGTGTCGACCTTGATGACGTCGCCCACGTTCACGAAGAGCGGCACCTGCACCACCAGGCCGGTCTGCAGGGTGGCCGGCTTGCGGGCGCCCGACACCCGGTCGCCCTGCATCCCCGGCTCGGTGTCGGCCACGGCCAGCTCGACGGCGGCCGGCAGGTCCACCCCCACGATCTCGCCGGCGTAGATCTGGAGGACGGCCTCGTCGGCCTCCTTCAGGTACTTGGCGGCGTCGCCCAGGGCGTCCGGCGCCACCTGGAGCTGCTCGTAGGTGCCGGTGTCCATGAACACGTAGTCGGCCCCATCGCGGTAGAGGAACTGCATCTCCCGCTTGTCGATGATGGCCTGCTCCAGCTTCTCGTCCGCCCGGTAGGTCCGCTCCACCACGGCCCCGGTGCGCACGTTCTTCAGCTTGGTGCGGACGAAGGCCCCACCCTTGCCCGGCTTCACGTGCTGGAACTCGACCACCCCGAACAGCCCCTCGGGCAGATCCAGGGTCATCCCGTTCTTCAGGTCGTTGGTGGAGACGGCCATCAGGCGATCACGTCCTTCGGGAAACTGGTGAGGGCGCGGCTGCCGTCCCCGGCGACCACCAGCGTGTCCTCGATGCGGACCCCGCCGGTGCCCGGGAGGTACACCCCGGGCTCCACCGTGACGACCATGCCGGGCGAGAGGATAGCAGTGCCCAACGGGCTCACCGTGGGGGCCTCGTGGATGTCGAGCCCCACCCCGTGGCCGGTGCCGTGCTCGAAGGCCTCGGCCCAGCCAGCCTCGGCGATCACCTCCCGGCACACGTCGTCGACCTCCTTGGCACCCACCCCGGGGCGCACGGCGGCCACGCCGCCGGCTTGTGACGCCCGCACCACCTCGAAAACCCGGGCCAGCTCCCCCGAGGGCTCGCCGCCCACGCAGAAGGTGCGGGTCATGTCCGAGCGGTAGCCCTCGAAGGTAGCCCCGAAGTCCACCACCACCGGGTCGCCCGCCTCGATGAGCCGGCCGGTGGGCCGGTGGTGCGGCTTGGCCGAGTTCGGGCCGGCGGCCACGATCGTCTCGAAGGCCGTGCCCTCGGCGCCGCTCCGGCGCATGGCCGTGTCCAGGGCCAGCCCGAACGCCTCCTCGGTGGTGCCCGAGCCGAGCAAGGGCAGCACCTCGGCCAGGGCGGCGTCGGCGATGGCCGCCGCCCGGGCCATGCGGGCGATCTCGCCCTCGTCCTTCACCTCGCGCAGCGCCTCCACCACCCCCGACGTGGGCAGCACCTCGCTCTTCTCCAGGAGGTCGGCCCAGCGCCGGCTGGCCGCCCAGCGCACGTCGTCGGCTTCCAGGCCCACCCGGGGCGTGGCCCCCAGCACCCCCTGCACGGCCTCCCGCTGGGCCTGCGCCCCGCCGATGGCGATGGCCACCGGGGCGCCCGACGCCTCGACCTGCTGGGCGGACTGGGTGCGGTAGCGGCCGTCGGTGGTGAGCAGGGCCTCCCCGGCGGTCACGGCCAGCACGGCGGCCGAGCCGGTGAAGCCGGTCAGGTAGCGCACGTTGGCCAGGTTGGTGACGAGCAGGGCGTCCACCCCGGCGTCCTCCAGTCGGCCCCGCAACGCCTCGAGCCGGCCGGCCACCCGCAGCGGTGGCAGGTCCTGCGGCATTGCCTCCCCCATCACGCCCTCCCCTCCGACCTCTCCAGCAGCCGGGCCACGGCTCGCCACGACCACGCGGGCGCGGGCGCCGGCGCCGGCATCACGGCCGGTCCCCCGGCAGCTTGGCCGCCAGCAACTGGGCCACGGCCTGCATGGCCAGCTCGTAGCCGAGCCCGCCGAACCCGGCCACCAGCCCGTCGGCCACCGGGGCCACCACCGAGGTGTGGCGGAAGGGCTCCCGGGCGGCCGGGTTCGAGAGGTGCAGCTCCACCACCACCCCGTCGAAGGCGGCCAGGGCGTCGTGCAGCGACCACGAGGTGTGGGTCAGGGCGCCGAGGTTGGCCACGATGGCCTGGTGACGGCCGCGGGCGGCGTGCACCGCCTCGACGAGGCGGCCCTCGTCGTTGCTCTGCAGGTGGTCGACGGCCAGGCCGAGGGCCCGGCCGGCCTCGGTGGCCGCCTTCACGTGGTCGTCGAGGGTGGCCGTGCCGTAGACGGCGGGCTCCCGCTGGCCCAGCAGGTCGAGGTTCGGCCCCGAGAGCAGCAGGACGCTGCTGCCTGGCCCGCCCGGGGCCCCAACCCCCGGCTCCTCCGAGGCGTGGGGCCCCTGCCCCACGCCGGCCGTGGTGCTGCTCACTGCGGGGCTCCCATCTCGGTCAGCGTAGCCAGCGCGTCGGCGGCGGCCACCCCGTGCACCGGCTCCACCCCGGCCGGCCCGTCCAGCACGAACGTCAGGTCGTGGTGGGCCTTCTTGTCCCGCGCCATGTAGGCCAGCAACTCCTCCGGGTCGGCACCGTCGGGCAGCTCGCCCGGGAGGTCGAAGGCGGCCACCACCCGCCGGTGCTGGGCCACCCGGTCGTCGCCGATCCGGCCCAGGCGGCGGGCGAGCAGGGCGGCGTAGACCAGGCCCACGGCCACCGCCTCCCCGTGCCGCAGGTCGTAGCCGGACGCCGCCTCGAGGGCGTGGGCCAGGGTGTGGCCGTAGTTCAGGACCATCCGGCGGTCACCCTCGCGCTCGTCGGCCGCCACCACGGCCGCCTTGATGGCCACGCAACGGGCCACCTGCTGGTCGAGCGGCAGGTCGAGCAATGAGAGGCTGTCTGTCCGCTGGGCCTCTAAGGCGTCGGACTCGGCGGCGGCGAGGAGGGCGTACTTGGCCATCTCCCCCCGCCCGCAAGCCCACTCCCTCGGCGGCAGCGTGGCCAGGGTGGCGGTGTCGCAGAGCACGGCGCGGGGCTGCCAGAAGGCGCCCACCAGGTTCTTGCCCTCGGGCAGGTTCACCCCGGTCTTGCCCCCCACCGCCGCGTCGACCTGGGCCAGCAGCGAGGTGGCCACGTTCACGTAGGCCGTGCCCCGGTGGTAGGCGGCGGCGGCGAACCCGGCCACGTCGGTCACCAGCCCGCCCCCCACCGCCACCACCACGTCGCCCCGGGCCAGGCCTGACCGGGCGAACCCCCGGCACAGGGCCTCGACGGTGGCCAGCGACTTGCCCGCCTCGCCGTCGGGCACGGTGTGGACCTCGTGGAGCAGCCCCGGGTCGAGGCCGGCGAACCAGGCGACGCCGGCCAGTGCCTCCTGGGTCACCACCGCCGCCCGGCGGGCGCCGGGCACCCGCTCGGCCACCACCCGGGCCAGCTCGCCCCGGGCGCCGTCGCCCACCACCACCTCGTAGCGGCGCTCCCCCAGCTCGACCGGGACGGTGATCACCTGGCGCCCCTCCGCCCCGAGCTGCCTGCCCGGCTGGACGGCTCCCCGGTCCGCCCGGCCTGTCCGCCGGATCTCATAGCCCGGCCAGGATCCGGTCGGCCACCTCGGCCGGCGCCAGGTCGTCCACGTCGACCACCACGTCGGCCACCTCGGCGTAGAGCGGGCGGCGCACCCCGTCCAGCCGCTCGATGGCGCCCGCCGCGTCCCCGGCCAGCAACGGCCGCCCCTCGCCGTCGCCCACCCGCCCGGCCAGCGTCGCCGGGTCGGCCCGGAGCCAGACCACCGTGCCCGAGCGGCGCAGCAGGGCCCGGTTGGCCGGGTCCAGCACGGCCCCCCCGGCCACCGACACCACCACCGGTCCTTCACCGGCCAGCGCTTCCTGCAGGGCGGTCGACTCGGCGACCCTGAAGGCCCCCTCGCCGACGCTGGCGAAGAGCTCGGGGACGGTGCGGCCGGTGGCCGCCTCCACCTGGGCGTCGGAGTCCAGGTACGGGCAGCCCAGCCGACCGGCCAGCAGCCCGCCCACCGTGGACTTGCCCGCCCCCATCATCCCCACCAGGAGTATGCGGGCCCCCCGCCCGGGGGCGGACTCGGCCGCCCCGGTCGCCCCCGTCGCCCCGTCCACCGGCAGCAGGTGGCTCACCCGCCGGCGGCGGCCGGGCGGTCCGCCGGACGGGCCGCCGACGGCGTCTCCCCCAGCGAGGCCACGAACCCGTCCCGGTTCCGCACCACCTCGGCCAGCGAGTCGCCCCCGAACTTGCGGAGGGCCTCCCCGGCCAGCACCAGCGCGGTCATGGTCTCGGCCACCACCCCCATGGCCGGCACCGCCGTCACGTCGGTCCGCTCGCGGAAGCTGACGGTGGTCTCCTTGGTCACCACGTCCACCGTCTCCAGCACCGGCCGGTTCAGGGTGGCCAGTGGCTTCATGGCCACCCGCACGGCCACCAGCCCGCCGATGGACATGCCCCCCTCGACGCCCCCGGCCCGCACCGTGTCCCGCCGGTAGCCGCCGGCCTCCTCGTAACGGATGGCGTCGTGGGCCACCGAGCCCCGCCGGCCGGCCACCTCCCACCCCTCGCCGATCTCGACCGCCTTGACCGCCTGGATGCTCATGAGGGCCTGGGCCAGCAGGCCGTCGAGCTTGCGGTCCCAGTGGACGTGGCTGCCCAGCCCCACCGGCACCCCGTAGGCCAGGACCTCGGCCACCCCGCCCAGGGAGTCGCCGTCCTTGGCCGCCGCCTTGACCGCCGCCACCATCCGGGCCTCGGCCTCGGCGTCGAAACAGCGCACCGCCGAGGCGTCGACCCGGTCGAGGTCCTCGGGCTCCGGCCGCACCCCCTCGTCGACCCGCTCCGGGCCGAGCTGCACCACGTGGCTCAGCACCCGCACGCCGAGGTGGGAGAGGAGCAGCTTGGCCAGCGCTCCTGCCGCCACCCGGGCGGCCGTCTCCCGGGCCGACGCCCGCTCCAGCACGTCACGGGCGTCGTCGAACCCGTACTTCTGCATCCCGGCCAGGTCGGCGTGGCCCGGGCGGGGCTGGGTGAGCACGGCCGAGGGGGCGCCGGGGTCGGGGGACATCTCCTCGGTCCATTTTCGCTCCCACTCCGAGTTGGCGATCTCCACCGCCACCGGCGAGCCCAGGGTGCGGCCGTGGCGGACGCCGCCGAGCAGGGTGACCTCGTCGGCCTCGAAGCGCATCCGGGGGCCCCGGCCGTAGCCCAGGCGGCGGCGGGCCAGCTCGTGCCGGACGTCGTCGGCGGTGACGGGCAGGCCGGCCGGCAGCCCCTCCACCACCACCACCAGGGCGCGCCCGTGGGACTCCCCGGCGGTCAGGTAACGCAGCACAGTGCTCACCGTACCCGCCTGGGGCCCCACTGCGGTTTGCCGGGATGGCAGGCTCCTCCGCACGGCGGGGACCCCAACCCCGCCGGCGGCCGTCTGTGCCCTTTGCCCCGCCTGGGGCCCCAACCCCAGGCTCCTCCGCACGGCGGGGACCCCAACCCCGCCGGCGGCCGTCTGTGCCCTTTGCCCCGCCTGGGGCCCCAACCCCAGGCTCCTCCGCACGGCGGGGACCCCAACCCCGCCGGCGGCCGTCGCTCACGCTACCCGCCGGGGTGGAGCCAGAGGTTGCCCAGGGAGACGCCCCAGAGGACGCCCACCACGGCGCCGACGGCCAGCGCCGGGCCGAACGGCAGCGACGTGCGGCGGCCGGTGCCGGTGACCGCCATCTTCACCAGGCCGATGGCCGCGCCGGCCACGAAGGCGGTGAGGAAGCCGAGGTACAGCGGGCGGAAGCCCAGCCACCCCAGCCCGGCGCCGGTCAGCCCGGCCAGGCGCACGTCGCCGAACCCCATCGAGCGGGGGGCCACCAGCCAGATGGCCAGGAAGACGAGGAACCCGGCGGCGGCCCCGATGGCCGCGTCGAGGAAGGGGTGCCAGTCGTTGGCCGCCACCGAGGCCCCGGCCAGGGCCACGGCCAGCAGGCCCAGCGTCGGGTAGACGATCTTGCGGGGCAGCAGGCCGACCCGGATGTCGGCCACCGAGAGGGCCACCAGCCCGCCGAAGAGCACGCAGTAGGCGGCCAGCTCGGGGACGGCGCCGAAGCGGACGGCGGCCGCGGCGAAGAGGGCCCCCGTGACGGCCGCCGCTGCCACCCGCTCGGCCACCCCGGGAGGCGCGACCACGGCAGTCGGGTCACCCGCCGCCTGGGTCACCTCGACCTGCATCGCCGCCTCGGCTGCCCCGGGCACTGCGGCGGTGGGCGGCGCGGCACCGGCTTCCTCGGCCGGCGGCGTCCGTCGACGGGGCGGCGGCACCCGGGCC
>JASHWO010000046.1 GCA_030044045.1 Acidimicrobiales bacterium | reverse complement strand
GCCCTGGCCGCGGTCCCGGTGCCGCTGGCCCGCCGGGCGGTCCGCCGCTGGCTGCGGGAGGCCGGGGCCACGGCGCCGACCGGGGGCCGGCCCGGATCGGCCGGCGGACCTCCCGGAGCGGACAGGCACCCGCCGTCGCTGGCCGAGGTCGACCGGGTGCTGGCCGTGGCCGCCGGGCGGGGGGTGGCCACCGAACTGGCCGGCGGGGCCCGGGTGCGGCGGTCCGGCGGCCGGCTGTCGGTCGAGGGGCCGGACGGCCCCGTTCCCGGGGCCGCCGCCCCCGGCCCCACCTTCGCCCCTGAGGACGCCGCCCCGACCCCGACCCCCGGGGCCGCCGCCCCCATGTCCAGTAAGGTCTCGCCGGTGCAGGCGGAGACGGCGGCGCGGGCGGTCCCGGACTGGGCGGCGCCGGCGGTCGGCCCGGTGGTGGTGAGCGCCGAGGCCATCGCCGACCGGGTGGCCGAGCTGGGGGCCCGGATCACCGCCGACTACGCCGACGACCCACCCCTGCTGGTCGGGGTGCTGAAGGGCGCCATGCCCTTCATGAGCGACCTCTGCCGGGCCATCGAACTGCCGGTCGACGTGGACTTCATGGCCGTCTCCTCCTACGGCAGCGCCACCCGGACCTCCGGGGTGGTGCGCATCGTCAAGGACCTCGACGCCGAGCTGACCGGCCGCCGGGTGCTGGTGGTGGAGGACATCATCGACAGTGGCCTCACCCTGAACTACCTCCGCAAATACCTCCAGGCGCGCCGTCCGACGGCGGTCGACGTGTGCGCCCTGCTGGTGAAGGAGGGCGAGCAACGGGTGGAGCTGGACCTGCGCTACGTGGGCTTCGTCATCCCGGCCGAGTTCGTGGTGGGCTACGGGTTGGACGTGGCCGAGCGCTACCGGAACCTTGCCGGGGTGCACACCTACCTCGGGCCCGGGGTGCCCGGCCCGGGCTGGCCCGGGCCCGGCTGAGGGCGACCGAAGGGAGGGTCCCGACCATGGGCGTAGACAGGGATCGGGTGGCGCGCGCCGTCACCGAACTGCTGGCGGCGATCGGCGAGGACACCGGGCGCGACGGCCTGCAGGACACCCCGGTCCGGGTGGCCGCCATGTACGAGGAGCTGTTCTCGGGGCTGCACGACGACCCGGCCCGCCACCTCACCGTCACCTTTGCCGCCGACCACGACGAGATGGTGATGGTGCGGGACATCCCGTTCGCCTCGCTCTGCGAGCACCACCTGGTGCCTTTCATCGGCCGGGCCCACGTGGCCTACATCCCGGGGACCGACGGCCGCATCACCGGCCTGTCCAAGCTGGCCCGATTGGTCGACGGCTTCGCCCGCCGCCTCCAGGTCCAGGAGCGGATGACCACCCAGATCGCCGACGCCATCGAGTCGGCCCTGGGCCCCCGGGGAGTGCTGGTGGTGGTGGAGGCCGAGCACCTCTGCATGTCCATGCGGGGGGTGAAGAAGCCCGGTGCCCTCACCGTGACCTCCTCGGTGCGGGGGCTCTTCCGCTCCGACGCCGCCACCCGGGCCGAGGCCATGCAGTTCGTCCACGGCCGCTGAGCGGCCAGCCACGGCGCCGGGCCGGCCGCCGCTGCCGGCCGGCCACCGGCTGCCGGCCGTTGGCCTACGCTTTCCGCCGTGTTGGGCCACCAGCAGGGACGACCGCTCGTGATGGGCGTGCTGAACGTCACGCCCGACTCCTTCTCCGACGGCGGCCGGTACTTCCGGGCGGCTGACGCCGTGGCCCACGGCCGGGAGATGGTGGCCCAGGGCGCCGACCTGGTGGACGTGGGAGGCGAGTCCAGCCGGCCGGGGGCCCTCCCGGTGGCCGAGGCCGAGGAGCTGCGCCGGGTGCTGCCGGTGGTGGAGGCCCTGGCCGGCGAGGTGCGGGTCTCCGTGGACACGGTCAAGCCGGCGGTGGCCGCCGCCGCCGTGGCTGCCGGGGCCACGCTGGTCAACGACGTGTCCGGCGCCTTGTGGCCGGTCGCCGCCGAGCTGGGGGTGGGCTGGGTGGCCATGCACATGCAGGGCACGCCCCGGGACATGCAGCGCGATCCCCGCTACGGGGACGTGGTGGCCGAGGTCCACGGCGTCGTCCTCGACCGGGCCCGCACCGCCGCTGGTGCCGGGGTGCCCGAGGTGTGGGTCGACCCGGGCATCGGGTTCGGCAAGACCGCCACCCACAACCTCGCCCTCCTGGCCGGCTTGTCGGCGCTGGCCGACGCCGCCCGCCGGGAAGGGTTCGGGGTGCTGGTGGGGGTGAGCCGGAAGCGCTTCCTCGGCCGGTTCGGGGCCACCGGCCGGGAGCCGGTGCCGGTGGGCGACCGCCTGGCGGCGTCGCTGGCCGTCGAGACGTGGGCCATGGCCGGCGGCGCTGGCATGGTGCGGGTGCACGACGTGGCCCCGGCCCACCACGCCGCGGTGCTGGTGGGGCCGGCGGGGGTCCAGCCCGGCCCGACCGGCGCTCAGCCTGGCCCGGCGGGGGCGGTGGCGGCGTGAAGGGGAAGTGGGCGGCGGGCATCCCGCCCCGGAACTTCACCTGGGTCATCCGGGACCGCCTGGCCGTCAGCGAGCGGCCAGGGGGCTTCTCGGCCAGCCACCGCCGGGTCCGCCGCCAGGAGGAGATCATCTGGCTGCGGGTGCAGGGGTTCACCCGGATCGTCTCGCTGCTCCCCTCCCCGCACAACCTCGCCGCCTACGAGGAGGAGGAGCTGGTCTACGCCCACTACCCCCTCCCCCTGGTCGGCGATCCCCGAGCGGTGCTGGCCGACTGCTTCGCCGACTTCGAGCAGTCGCTCGGCCAGGGGTTGCGGATCCTGGTCCACCAGGACGAGCTGGGGGACCGGGTGATGGGCGTGCTGGCCGGCTTCCTGGTGTGGTCGGGTCGGCTGGCCTCGGGCCCGCAGGCGGTGTCGCTGGTCGAGCACCTGGTGGGCCGCCAGATGGGCCCCCAGGGGCGCGAGCTGGTGGTGGCCGCCGAGCGGGTCCCGCCGCGCCCGGTGCCGCCCCGCCAGGCGGTGTGAGGTGCCAGGCGGTGTGAGGTGACGGAGACAGCGCGGGCCTCCGGCGGTCCCCGTCCCCTCCCCACTGGCCGGCGCGGGGGCGACCGCATCGAGATCCGCGACCTCCACCTGCTCGGGGTGCACGGGGTGCTGCCCGAGGAGCGGGAGCGGGCGCAGCCCTTCGCCCTGGACCTCGACGCCTGGCTGGACGCCGCCCCGGCTGGGGCCAGCGACGCCCTGGCCGACACCGTGGACTACGGGGACCTGGTCGAGGTGGCCGCCGGGGTGGTGGCCGGCCGCCGGTTCCAGCTCCTGGAGGCGCTGGCCGGGGCCGTGGCCGGTGCCGTGCTCGACCGGGACCGGCGGCTGGCGGTGGTGGCGGTGACCGTGCGCAAGCTGCGCCCGCCCCTGCCCCACCACGTCGGGTCGGTGGGGGTCCGGGTGGTGCGCCGCCGGGATCCGGCCGGCGGCGACCCGGCCATCGGCAGGTGAGCGAGCCGGCGCGGGCGTTCCTGGGGCTGGGGTCGAACCTGGGCGACCGGCGGGCCCTCCTGCGGGCGGCGGTGGCCCGGCTCCGGGAGGGGGGCGACGTGGTCGCCGTCTCGCCGGTCTACGAGACGGCGCCGGTGGGCGGCCCGCCCGGGCAGGAGCCCTACCTGAACCTGGTGGTCGAGCTGCGCACCACCGACGACCCGCGGGCGCTGCTGGCCCGCTGCCGGGCGCTGGAGGCGGCGGCGGCCCGGGTGCGCACCGTGCGCCACGGCCCGCGCACTCTCGACGCCGACGTGCTGCTGGTGGGCGACGCCGTGGTGGACGAGCCCGACCTCCAGGTGCCTCACCCCCGGATGGGGGAGCGGCGGTTCGTACTGGCCCCGCTGGCCGACCTGGCCCCCGACCTGGTGGGTGCCGGGGCGCTGGCCGGCGCTGGTGGGGAGGTGCGCCGCCTGGGTATGCTGTGAGGGTCTGCAGTCGTGATCGCTGAAGGCGACCGGCACCCTCGGTGAGGGGCTGGAACGCCGAAGGAGGACTCGGTGCGTTCCCTACGGATCATCGGCCCCGGTCGGGCCGGATGCTCGCTGGCCACTGCCCTGCGGGGCGCGGGCTGGGACGTGGTGGGCCTGCTCGGCCGGGGGGACGATCCGTCGGCCGCAGCCTCCGGTGTCGACGTGCTGGTCGTCGCCACGCCCGACGACGTGGTGGCCGAGGTGGCGGCCACCGTCCGGCCGGACCCGGCCACCGTGGTGGCCCACCTCTCGGGCTCGCTGGGGTTGGACGTGCTGGCCCCGCACCCGCGGCGGGCGGCGCTGCACCCGCTGGTGCCCCTGCCGAACCCGGCCGACGGGGCCCGTCGCCTGGCCGGTGGCGTGGCCTTCGCCGTGGCCGGCGACCCGGTGGCCCGGGAGATGGCCGAGTCGCTCGGCGGGAGGGCCATGGAGGTGGCCGATGCCGACCGTGCCACCTACCACGCGGCGGCGTGCATCGCCGCCAACCACGTGGTGGCCCTGCTGGGCCAGGTGGAGCGGGTGGCCGCCGCCGCCGGGCTGCCGCTCGACGCCTTCCTGGACCTCACCCGGACGGCGGTCGACGACGTGGCCCGGCTCGGCCCGCAGCGGGCGCTGACCGGTCCCGCCGCCCGCGGCGACTGGGCCACCCTGGCCCGCCACGGGCGAGCCCTGGCTCCGGAGGAGCGCCCCGGCTACAACGCCGGGGTGGCCCTGGCCGTGCGCCTGGCCACCGGCCACGACCCGGCGCCCCTGGCCACTGCGGCGCCCCTGGCCACTGCCGCTCCGACTGCCACCCCGGCGGGCGGCGCCCTCCTGGTCGGAGCGGACGGCGGGGTCGTGGAGGATGTGCCCGGTGGCCTGGTAGGCGGCGCGGTCGCCGCCGTGGCGAGGTAGGAGCCGGCCGGCGATGGAGGTCGTGCGCACCGCCGACGGGTTCGCCCGGGCGCTCGACGCCGCCCGTGCCACCGGCCGCACCGTGGGCCTGGTCCCCACCATGGGGGCGGTCCACGCCGGGCACCGCTCGCTCATGGCCCGGGCGGCAGGAGCGTGCGACCACGTGGCGGTGACCATCTTCGTGAACCCGCTCCAGTTCGGCGACCCCGACGACATCGAGCGCTACCCGCGCACCCCCGAGGCCGACCTGGCCGCCTGCCGGGCGGCTGGGGTGGCCACCGTGTTCGCCCCCCCGGTGGCCGAGATGTACCCCGGCTGGCCGGCGTCGCCGGCCACCACCGTGTCCGTGCGGGGGGTGAGCGAGCCGTGGGAGGGCCGGTCCCGGCCCGGCCACTTCGACGGGGTGGCCACCGTAGTGGCCAAGCTCTTCGCCCTGGCTGGCCGGTGCTGGGCCTACTTCGGCGAGAAGGACTTCCAACAACTGGCCGTGGTGCGGCGCCTGGCCGCCGACCTCTCCCTGCCCGTCGAGGTGGTGGGCTGCCCCACGGTGCGCGAGGCCGACGGGCTGGCCCTCTCCAGCCGGAATGCCCGCCTGTCGCCCGACGAGCGGGCGGCGGCCACCGTGCTCTCCCGGGCCCTGGCCGCGGGGCGGGAGGCCGTGGCCGCCGGCGAGCGCCGGCCGGCGGCGGTGGCCTCGCGTATGGCTGGGCTGGTGGCCACCGAGCCGCTGGCCCGCCTGGACTACGTGGCGGCGGTGCGGGCCGACGACCTCTCGGTGCCCGCCTCGCTCGACCGGGCCGGGGAGGTCCGCCTGCTGGTGGCCGCCCGGGTCGGCCCGGTGCGCCTGATCGACAACTGCGAGGCCCCGATCCCCTCTCCGCTCGCCGCGGCTGCCGCAAGCCATACTGCCGTCACCGACGGCCAGGAGCGGGGCAGGGGCCCCGCTCTCCGGAGGAGCCTGGGGTTGGGGCCCCAGGCGGGCAATATGAGCACAGACTGAAAGGTCCGTCACATGCAGCGCAGGATGATGAAGTCGAAGATCCACCGGGCCACGGTCACCTCGGCCAACCTGCACTACGTGGGCTCGGTGAGCATCGACACCGAGCTGCTGGCCCTGGCCGACATCCTTCCCTACGAGCAGGTCACGGTGCTCGACATCGACAACGGCGCCCGCTTCGAGACCTACGCCATCGAGGGCGGCAGCGGCGAGATCTGCCTGAACGGCGCCGCCGCCCGGCTGGTGGCCCCCGGTGACCGGGTGATCCTCATCACCTACGCCGACTACACCCGGGAAGATCTGGCGACCTACCGCCCCCTGGTGGTCCACGTCGACCGGCGGAACCGGGTGATCGACGAGGCGTCGGCCCAGCTCGACGCCCAATTGACCTCTCTGGCCGACCCGGCGTGACCCGGCCGGGGCGCGCCGCCGGGGCTCCGGCGGCGGTGGGCGACGGGCCCGGCCCTTTCGACGTGCTGGTGCTGGGCAGCGGGGTGGCCGGGCTGTCGACCGCCGTCCGCCTGGCCGCCACCACGGCCACTCCCACCCGGGGCCCGGCGTTGCACGTCGGGGTGATGACCAAGGGCGAGCTCTCCCAGTCGGCCACCCGCTGGGCCCAGGGCGGGGTGGCCGCCGTGCTCGGGGGCGACGAGGACTCGACCGACCTCCACCTGGCCGACACGCTGGCCGCCGGGGCCGGGCTGTGTGACGTGGACGCCGTCCGCGTCCTGGTCGACGAGGGCCCGGCCCGGGTGGAGGAGCTGATCGCCCTGGGTGCCGTTTTCGACCGGGAGGCCTCGGGCTCGCTGGCCCTGGCCCGGGAGGGTGGCCACTCCCGCCCACGGGTGGTCCACGCCGGCGGGGCGGCCACCGGGGCCGAGGTGGAGCGGGCGCTGGTGGAGGCCACCCGCTCGGCGGCCGGCGCCGTGCTGGAGCGCTGGTTCGCCCTCGACCTGCTGCTGGAGGGCGGGCGGTGCGGCGGCGTGCTGGCCCTCCCCCCGGCCGGCCCGCCGGTGGCCGTGCGGGCCCGCCACGTGGTGCTGGCCACCGGCGGCGGCGGGCAGCTCTTCGCCGTCACCACCAACCCCCGGGAGGCCACCGGCGACGGCGTGGCCATGGCCCTGCGGGCCGGGGTGGCCGTGGCCGACGTGGAGTTCGTACAGTTCCACCCCACCGCCCTGCACCACCCGGCCATGCCCCGGCCTCTGCTGTCCGAGGCCCTGCGGGGGCATGGGGCCTTGCTGCGGGACGCCGGCGGCGAGCGGTTCGTGGACGAGCTGGCCCCGCGGGACGTGGTGAGCCGGGCCATGGCCGCCCGCATGGCCGAGCAGGGGGCCGAGCACCTCTGGCTCGACGCCACCGGCCTGGACCGGTTCGGCGAGCGGTTCCCCACCATCGCCGCCTCGCTGGCCGCGGTGGGCCTCGACCCCGCCGTCGACTGGCTGCCCATCGCCCCGGCCGCCCACCACCTCTCCGGCGGGGCGGTCACCGACCTGTGGGGGGCCACCGAGCTGCCCGGGCTCTGGGCGGCCGGCGAGGTGGCCTGCACCGGCGTGCACGGCGCCAACCGCCTGGCCTCCAACTCGCTGCTGGAGGGGATGGTGTTCGGCGCCCGCCTGGCCGAGTCGATCGCCGGCGGTGGTGACGGCCCCACCCCCACCGGGGCCATGCGCAGCCTGCTGGCCCCGGCTGTGTTTGCCTACCCGCCCGGGGCCCCGACCCCGGGCTCCTCCGATGCGTGGGGCCCCTGCCCCACGCCGGCCGTGCTGCCTCCGGGCCCGCCCGGGGCCCCGACCCCGGGCTCCTCCGATGCGTGGGGCCCCTGCCCCACGCCGGCCGTCGGCGAGGAGATTCCCGTCCGGATGCTGCCCCCCACGAACCCCGACCCGGCCGTGCCGCCGGGCCCGCCCGGGGGCCCCACTACCGTCGACTGGGGCAAGCAGCGCGAGCTGCTGCAGCGGGCCATGACCGCCGGTGCCGGGGTGGTGCGCAGCGCGGCCTCCCTCGAGGCCGCCGGGGCGGGCCTGGACGAGGTGGCCAGTCACCTGGCCGGGCCGCCGCCCGCCGCCGCCCCGGGCGAGCTAGCCAACCTGGTGACCCTGGCCCGGGCCCTCCTGCGCTCGGCCACCGCCCGGGAGGAGAGCCGGGGGGCCCACGCCCGGGTCGAGTTCCCCGAGGCCGACCCGGCCTGGCGCTGCCGCCTGGTCCACCGCGCCCCAGGGGGCCGGCGTGCCCATGGCTGAGCCCCCCGACCCCGACCCCGGCGACCCCGTCCACCCCCCGCCGGCGGCGGTGCGGGAGGCGGTGGCCCGTGCCCTGGCCGAGGACGTGCTGCCCCTGGGCGACCTCACGGCGGCCCTGGTGCCGGCCGATGCTACCGCCCACCTGGCCATCGTGGCCCGGGCGGTGGGCGTGGTGGCCGGGCAGCGCTGCGCCGAGGAGGCCTTCACCCTGGTGGACCCGGCGGTGACCGTGACCTGGCACCGCCCTGACGGCTCGGCCGTGGCCCCGGGCGACGTGGTGGCCGAGGTGGCCGGCCCGCTCCGGCCGGTGCTGACCGGGGAGCGCACGGCGCTCAACTTCCTCGGCCACCTCTCGGGGGTGGCCACCCTGACCCGGCGGTTCGTCGACGCCGTGGCCGCCGTGGACCCCTCGGTGCGCGTCCTCGACACCCGCAAGACCACCCCCGGCCTGCGGGCCCTGGAGAAGGCGGCGGTGCGGGCCGGCGGCGGCCAGAACCACCGGGCCAGCCTCTCCGACGCCGTCCTGGTGAAGGACAACCACCTGGGCGGGGTGGGCATCGCCGAGGCGGTGCGGCGGGCCCGGGCGCTGTGGCCGGGCCGCATGGTCGAGGTGGAGTGCGACCGGCCCGAGCAGGTGGAGGAGGCCTGCCGGGCCGGGGCCACCGCCGTCCTGCTCGACAACATGACCCCCGACCAGGCCGCCGCCTGCGCCGCCCTGGCCCGGCGGGCGGCCGGGGCGGCCGGGGTGCTGGTGGAGGTCTCGGGCGGCGTGGACCTGCACACCGCGCCGAGGTACGCCGCCGCCGGCGTGGACCTCATCTCGGTGGGTGCCCTCACCCACTCGGCGCCGGTGCTCGACCTCGGCCTGGATCTGCGGACCGTCACCGCCGTGGGAGAGGATTGACCGATGCTGCTCGCCATCGACGTCGGCAACACGGAGTCGGTCATCGGCCTCTACGCGCTCACCGCGGCCGAGGGCGAGGCCCTGCCCCCGAGCGACGCCGGCTTCGGCATCGGGGCGGAGGACGAGCCGCGCCGCGGCCTCACCCACCACTGGCGGCTCTCCACCGTGCCCACCCGCACCCCGGACGAGCACGCCGTGCTGCTCACCCAGCTCCTCGACCTGGAGGGCCTGGACATCTCGACCACCATCGACGGGATCGCCGTCAGCTCGTCGGTCCCGGCGGTCACCGGCGAGCTGCGCCAGATGGCCGCCCGCTGGTTCGAGGGCGTGCCGTGCGTGGTGCTCGGCCCCGGGGTCAAGAGCGGCCTGCCCATCCTCTACGACAACCCGAAGGAGGTGGGCGCCGACCGGGTGGCCAACGCCGTGGGGGCCTACGACCTCTACGGGGGTCCTTGCGTGGTGGTGGACCTGGGGACGGCCACCACCTTCGACGCCATCTCGGCGGCCGGGGAGTACCTGGGCGGGGCCATCACCCCGGGGGTGGCCATCAGCCTGGAGGCGCTGTTCCAGCACGCCGCCGCCCTGCGCCGGGTGGAGCTGGTGCCGCCGCGCGACGTGATCGGCCGCTCCACCGTGGAGTCCATCCAGTCGGGCGCCCTCTACGGGTTCGCCGCCCAGGTAGACGGGCTCTGCCGGCGCATCATGGCCGAGCTGGGGCCGGCCACGGTGGTGGCCACCGGTGGGCTCAGCGAGCTGGTGGCCCCCTACGCCGAGGTGGTCGAGCACGTGGAGCCGTGGCTCACCCTGCACGGGCTCCGCATCGTCTACGAGCGCAACGTGCGCACCGGCGGCCCCCGGTGACCGACGACCAGAGCGACCACGGCCGGGAGCGGGGCAGGGGTCCCCGCTCTCCGGAGGAGCCCGGGGTCGGGGCCCCGGGCGGGCGAAGCCAGCACAGCATCCCCTACCGCTTCGACCGCACGGCCACTGCTGCCGAGGTGGCGGCCCGTTGGGGCGGGCTGGCCCCCGGCGAGGAGTCGGGCCAGGAGGTGGCTGTGGCCGGGCGGCTCATGCTGTCCCGCCCCCAAGGCCGGGTGGCCTTCGCCGAGCTGCGCGACTCGTCCGGCTCGGTCCAGCTCTTCGCCCTGGCCGGCGTGACCGCCGACTTCGAGGGGCTGGTCCGCCGGAACCTGGGTGACTGGGTGGGGGCCCGGGGCGAGGTGGTGCGGACCAAGCGGGGCGAGCTGTCGGTGAAGGTGGCCGAGTGGGTGTTGCTGGCCGAGACCCGCCGGGGCTTCGGCGACAAGTGGCGCGGGGTGACCGACGTGGAGACCCGCTACCGCCAGCGGGAGGTGGACCTGTGGGCCAACGAGGGCAGCCGCCGGGTGCTGCTGCTGCGCAGCCGCCTGCTCCAGCGGCTCCGCGAGCGGTTGTGGGCCGGCGGCTTCGTCGAAGTGGAGACGCCGGTGCTCCACGCTATCCCGGGCGGAGCCCACGCCCGCCCCTTCGTCACCCACCACCATGCCCTCGACGCCGACTTCTACCTGCGGGTGGCCCCCGAGCTCTACCTGAAGCGGCTGGTGGTGGGCGGGTTCGAGAAGGTGTTCGAGCTGGGGCGCCTCTTCCGGAACGAGGGGCTGTCCCCCCGGCATAATCCGGAGTTCACCTCCGTCGAGCTCTACCAGGCCTACGCCGACTACCGGGACCTGATGGCGCTGACCGAGGCGCTGGTGGCCGGGCTGGCCACCGACCTGCTGGGCACCACCTCCCTCACCTACCAGGGGCGCCCGCTGGACCTGGCCCCGCCCTGGCGCCGGGCCACCCTGTCGGCGCTGGTCGAAGAGGCCACCGGGCTGTCGGTGGACGTGCACACCCCGGTGGGCGAGCTGCGCCGCCACCTGGCCACCGCCGGGGTCGAGCCCGAGCCGGGCTGGGGCCCGGGCAAGCTGCTGCTGGAGCTCTACGAGAAAACCACCGAGGCCACCCTCTGGGGGCCGGTGCTCGTCTGCGACTACCCGGCCGAGGTCTCGCCGCTGGCCCGCCGGCACCGCGACGACCCGGACCTGGTGGAGCGGTTCGAGGCCATCGTGGCCGGGCGGGAGCTGGTCAACGCCTTCACCGAGCTGATCGACCCCGACGACCAGCGGGCCCGGTTCGAAGAGCAGGCAGCCCGGCACCGGGCTGGTGACGAGGAGGCCATGGTGGTCGACGCCGAGTACTTGCGGGCGCTGGAGCACGGGCTCCCGCCCACCGCTGGGCTCGGCATGGGCATCGACCGGCTGGCCATGCTCTTCGCCGACGTGGCCAACATCCGTGAGGTCATCGCCTTCCCCACCCTCCGCCCGGGCGGGTGAGCGGGCCTAGCCGGGAAGGTCGTCGATGAGCGAGCGCGCCAGGCGCGCCAGTCCAGAGGCCACCGCCGGCGAGCCGATGCCGGCGGCCGCCTCGGTGGCGCCGGCCACGTACCGGCGGGCCACGGCCACCGTGCCCACCACCCCGGGCGACGCTGCCACGATGGCCCGGGCCTTGTCCCGCTCGGGCTGGCCCAGGGGCTGGCCCAGCAGGGTCCGCAGCTCCGGCCCGGTGTCCGGGTCCTCCAGGGCCAGCAGCACCGGCAGCGTATAGATCCCCTCGGCCAGATCCTGGCCGGCCGGCTTGCCCAGCTCCTCGTCGGTGGCGATGACGTCGCGCACGTCGTCGCGGAGCTGGAACACCATCCCGAAGCACTGGCCGAAGGCGGTCAGGGCGTCGGCCTCCCCGCCGGCGGTTCCCGTCACCAGAGCACCGATCCGGCAGGAGGCGGACATCAGCGCCGCCGTCTTGCCGGCGATGGCCTCGAAGTAGTCCTCCTGCGTGCGGCCGGTCTGGAAGGAGGAGCGGACCTCGGTCACCTGGCCCTGGCACAGGCGGCCCAGGGTGGTGGCCAGCAGCCCGGCGATCTCCGTCCCCAGGCCGGCGGCGATGGCCGCCGAGCGAGCCAGCAGGTAGTCGCCGGCCACGATGGCCACCAGGTTGCCGAAGCGGCTGTTCACGCTCTCGACGTTGCGCCGCACGGTGGCCTCGTCGATCACGTCGTCGTGGTAGAGGGAGGCCAGGTGGACCAGCTCCACCGCCACCCCGCCGAGCAGATCCTCCTCGGTGGCCGCCCGGGCGCCGCCGGTGGCCGCGGCCAGGGCCAGCAGTGGCCGCAGGCGCTTGCCGCCGGCGGCGATGAGGTGGGTGGTCACGTCGTCGAGGAACCGGTCGCCGGTCGTCACCGACGACCTGAGCAGGGGCTCCAGCCGCTCCAGGCCTTCCTCCAGGTAGGGAAGGCCCAGGGCCTCCGTCGCGTTCACCACCCTGCACGATAGGCGACCGCCGCGGCGGGCGACAGCCCGAGGAACGGCCGGCGCGGCCCCCGGGACGGGTGCCGCCGCCGACGGGCGGGCGCGTCGTCCCAGGTGGTGCCGGTGCCCTCCGGCGCGGCGCCCGCCCCAGGTGGCCCCTGTACACTGGCTGCGCAGGACGACCCACCACGGAGGCGGTCACGTGTTCGAACGCTTCACCGACCGGGCACGACGAGTGCTGGTGTTGGCACAAGAAGAAGCGCGTCTACTCAACCACAGCTTCATCGGCACGGAGCACATCCTCCTGGGGCTTATCCACGAAGGCGAGGGCGTCGCGGCCAAGGCGCTGGAGTCCCTGGGGATCTCCCTCGAAGCGGTGCGGGAGAAGGTGGAGGAGACCATCGGCATGGCCGGCAGCGCGCCCAGCGGCTCGCCGCCGTTCACGCCGCGGGCGAAGAAGGTGCTGGAGCTCTCCCTGCGCGAGGCCCTCCAGCTCGGGCACAGCTACATCGGCACCGAGCACATGCTGCTCGGGTTGGTGCGGGAGGGCGAGGGCGTGGCGGCCCAGGTGTTGGTCAGCCTGGGGGCCGACCTCGGGCGGGTGCGCCAGCAGGTCATCCAGCTCATGTCCGGCTACCAGGGCAAGGAGGCGGTGGGCGCCGGCCCCGGCTCGGCCTCGTCGGACGCGCCTTCGGGGTCGCCGGTCCTCGACCAGTTCGGCCGGAACCTGACCCAGCTGGCCCGGGACGGGAAGCTCGACCCGGTCATCGGGCGGGAGAAGGAGATCGAGCGGGTCATGCAGGTGCTGTCCCGCCGCACCAAGAACAACCCGGTGCTGATCGGCGAGCCCGGCGTGGGCAAGACGGCCATCGTGGAGGGCCTGGCCCAGCGGATCGTGGCCAACGACGTCCCCGAGACCCTCTCGGGCAAGCAGCTCTACACGCTCGACCTGGGGGCGCTGGTGGCTGGCAGCCGGTACCGGGGCGACTTCGAGGAGCGCCTGAAGAAGGTGCTGAAGGAGATCCGTAGCCGCGGCGACATCGTCCTCTTCATCGACGAGCTGCACACCCTGGTCGGCGCCGGTGCCGCCGAGGGGGCCATCGACGCCGCCTCGATCCTGAAGCCGATGCTGGCCCGGGGCGAGCTGCAGACGGTCGGGGCCACCACCCTCGATGAGTACCGCAAGCACCTGGAGAAGGACGCCGCGCTGGAGCGGCGGTTCCAGCCGGTCAAGGTGGAGCAGCCGACGGTGGCGCTCACCATCGACATCCTGAAGGGGTTGCGCGACCGCTACGAGTCGCACCACGCGGTGACCATCACCGACCAGGCCCTGGTGGCCGCGGCCAACCTGGCCGACCGCTACCTGGCCGACCGCTTCCTGCCCGACAAGGCCATCGACCTCATCGACGAGGCCGGCAGCCGGTTGCGCATCCGCCGGATGACCACCCCGCCCAGCTACAAGAAGCTGGACGAGGAGATCGCCCGCCTGCGCAGCGACAAGGAGGCGGCCATCGAGAAGGGCGCCTTCGAGCAGGCCAAGAAGCTGGCCGAGCAGGAGACCGAGCGCCTCGGCCGCAAGGAGGCCCAGGAGGCCGAGTGGCGGGCCGAGGGCGTCGACCTCTTCGACGTGGTGGACGAGGAGGTCATCGCCGAGGTGCTGGCCCACTGGACCGGCATCCCCGTCTACCGCCTCACCGAGGAGGAGACGGCCAAGCTCCTGCGCATGGAGGACGAGCTGCACAAGCGGGTCATCGGGCAGGAGGAGGCGCTGAAGGCGCTGTCCCGGGCCATCCGGCGCACCCGAGCCGGCCTGAAGGACCCGAAGCGGCCGAGCGGGTCGTTCATCTTCTTGGGGCCGACCGGCGTGGGCAAGACCGAGCTGGCCAAGACCCTGGCCGAGTTCCTCTTCGACGACGAGGACGCCCTCATCCAGCTCGACATGAGCGAGTACATGGAGAAGCACACGGTGAGCCGGCTGGTCGGCTCGCCCCCGGGCTACGTGGGCTACGAGGAGGGCGGCCAGCTCACCGAGGCCGTGCGGCGCAAGCCGTTCTCGGTGGTGCTGTTCGACGAGGTCGAGAAGGCACACCCGGACGTGTTCAACGCCCTGCTCCAGATCCTGGAGGACGGGCGGCTCACCGACGCCCAGGGGCGGTCGGTGGACTTCAAGAACACGGTGCTGATCATGACCTCGAACCTGGGCACGGCCGACCTGCGCAAGGCCTCGGTGGGCTTCGCCAAGACGTCGGAGGCGGTGACCTACGAGCGGATGAAGGCCAAGGTCAACGAGGCACTGAAGGCCCACTTCCGCCCGGAGTTCTTGAACCGGATCGACGAGGTGATCGTCTTCCACGAGCTCAGCCGGGACGAGGTCGTCGAGATCGTCGACCTCATGGTGGCCCGCACGGCCAAGCAGCTCGAAGGTCAGGGGCTGGCGCTGGAGCTGACCCCGGCGGCCAGGACGCTGCTGGCCGAGAAGGGCTACGACCCGCAGCTCGGGGCCCGGCCGCTGCGCCGGGCCATCCAGCAGCTGGTGGAGGACCCGCTCTCCGAGCGCATCCTCTGGAAGGAGTTCCGGGTGGGCGAGACCGTCGTGGTGGACGTCGACGACGCCATGGTGGACGGCGAGCCCGGCCCGCACCTCACCTTCCGGGCAGTGGAGGGCGTCGAGCCCCCGCCGATGGAGCTGGCCGGGAGCGGCGCCGCGCCCGACTGACCGGCGGCGCGCCCGGGTACGATGCCTCCGTGGTCGACCAGGGCGGCGAGCCGCTGATCGAGGCGCTCTCGCTCGTGGCCCCCGGCAGGCCGCTCCGTGCCGGGCTCGACCGGATCCTCCAGGCCAAGCGGGGGGCGTTGGTGGTGGTGGGGGACGACCCGGTGGTCCTGTCCATCTGCACCGGCGGGTTCCTGCTCGACGCCGAGTTCAGCCCCCAGCGCCTCTCCGAGCTGGCCAAGATGGACGGGGCCATCATCCTGGCCCACGACGCCTCGCGCATCGCCCGGGCCAACGTGCACCTCGTGCCCCGGGCCTCCATCCCCACCAGCGAGACCGGCACCCGGCACCGCACCGCCGAGCGGGTGGCCCGTTCCATCGACGTGCCGGTGGTGACCGTGTCCGAGGCCATGGCCACGGTCACCGTCTACCGCCACGCCCGGAAGCACACCCTGCAGCGCACCGGGCGGGTGGTCGACCGGGCGGCCCAGGCCATCTCCACCGTGCAGCGGTTCAAGACCCGGTTCGACTTCGCCCTGGCCACCCTCTCCACGTTGGAGGTGGAGGACACGGTGTCGGTGCGCGACGTGGTGGCCGTGCTCCAGCCGGGCGAGATGGTGGCCCGCGTCAGCGACGAGATCGAGGGGTACCTGGTCGAGCTGGGCGAGGACGGCCGGCTCATCCGCCTCCAGCTCGAGGAGCTGGGGGCCGGGGTGGAGGAGGCATTGCGCCTGGTGGTCATGGACTACGTGGTGGCCCCGGCCGCTGCCCCGGCACCGGACCGGGCCCACCGGGCCCCGCCGGCGGGTGACGGGCGGGCCGACGGCCA
>JASHWO010000045.1 GCA_030044045.1 Acidimicrobiales bacterium | reverse complement strand
ACCCGTTCCCGGGCGGCATCGTGGAGCCCGGCGGCACCGGTCCCGCCCCCCGCGCCGTCCCCGTCACCGGCCCGCCGGGGCCCACCCAGGAAGAGGACGGGCACGCCCACGCTGGCCACCACCCGAGCCACCGCCTCCTGCCGGGCGGTGCCGGGCGGCTCGTCGGGCACCGGGACCTTCAGCACCGGCGCCCCCATGTCGTGGGCCACCACCGCCGCCAGGACCACCGAGCCGGTGTCCCGGGCCATGGCCCCGTCTCGCCACACCACCGACTCCACCAGCGTCTCCAGGCCGGCCCGCCGCGACGCCTCCAGCACCTGCCCCAGCAGCTCCAGCGCGCCGGCGGTGAGCGGGTCGCCGAGGTCGATACGGGTCATGTGCTTCACCCCGGTCCAGCCGTCCCCGGCGGCCCGCTCCACGCTGGCCACCAGCCGGTCGTCGAGCTCGAAGGCCGAGCCGGCCAGCCCGGTGCGGTTCAAGGAGAGGTACGTGCGGTGGTGCGGCCCGACGTCGCCCGACGTCGCCAGGTCGCCCAGCGGCTGGGCGGTGGCCAGGATCCCGTCGCAGGAGGGCAGGGCGGCAGCCAGCGCCGAGCGGTAGTCCCGGTACTGCTCGATGGTCACCACCCCGCGGGCCCGATGGTCGGCCGCCAGGATGAGCGAGGGCACCGGGAGCCGGCCGGGGGCCGCCGCGCCGGCCGGTGTCGTGCTGCCGGCGGTGTTCATAGCCTGCCCGGGGCCCCAACCCCGCCCTCCTCCGGCACGTGGGGCCCCTGCCCCACGCCGGCCGTGGCGCTCATTCGGCGCCGGCGAGGCGCAGGACCACCTTGGCCACCGCCGAGAAGTCCTCCCGCCCGTACCCGGCGGTGCTGGCCGCGGTGAGCGCCTGGCGGGCGGTGGCCGTGGTGGCCAGGGGCACGCCGCTCCGGGCTCCGTAGGCCAGGGCCAGATCCAGATCCTTGGCCATCAGGTCGGTCATGAAGCCCGGGCGCCAGCCGTTGGAGGCCGGGCTGTCCGGCACCACCCCGGGCACCGGCAGGCGGGTGCGCACGGCCACGCAGTCCCCGGTGGCGTGGGTCAGCACCTCGTGGAGCCGGGCCGGATCCGCCCCCGACTTGGCGGCCAGAGCGGTGGCCTCGGCGGTGGCCACCATCTGGGCGGCGTAGATCAGGTTGTTGCAGAGCTTGACCACCTGGCCCATGCCGGGGCCGCCCACGTGGACCACCAGGTCCGAGAAGGGCGCCAGCGCCGGCCGGACGTCCTCCAGGGTCTCGGCGCTACCCCCGACCATGAGGGTCAGCACGCCCTTCTCGGCGCCGGCCGTCCCCCCGGAGAGCGGGGCCTCCAGGTACCGGGCGCCGGTGGCGGCGACCCGCTCGTGCTGGGCCCGCTCCACATCGGGGTCGATGGTCGAGCAGTCCACCACGGTCTTGCCTGGGCCCAGGGCCGGCAGCATGGCGTCGACCACCGTCACCACCTCGGGCGAGTTCGGCACGCAGAGGAACACCACCTCGGCGGCGTCGGCCACCGCCGCCGGCGACGCGCCCTCGGCGGCGCCCAGGGCCAGCGCGGCCTCGATGGGCCCGCGGCCGCGCGAGGCCACCGTCACCTGGTGGCCCGCCTCCAGCAGGTGACGGGTCATGGGCAGGCCCATGGCCCCCAGTCCGATGAAGCCGAGCTGCATCTGCGGTCCTCCTGTCGTGGTGCTCGGTCTGGTGCGCCGTCCCGGCCCGCTCCCCGTCGCCCGGTCGGCTCAGGCGGTGGCGGCCGTCGCGAACTGCGGGAGCCACCGGGCGGTGCCTTCCAGCAGCTCGCCCACCATGGCGTCGGTCCGGTGCAGGTCCCCCCGGCCGGCCAGCGGGTCAAGGGCGAAGGCGGCGGCGGCCAGCGTCCGGTCGCCGGTGAGGGCCGCCTCCACCGTCAGCTCCTGCACGGCGACGTGCCGCCGCAGGATCTCGGCGTAGGCGGCCGGGGCGTGCGCCCGGTCCCGGCCCCGGATGCCCTCCCCGTCCACCACGCAGATGGACTCCACCACCGCGTCGGGAGGGAGGTCGGGGCAGTGGCCGGCGTTCGGGATGTTGACCGGCACTTCGCGGCGGGTGCCGGTGACCAGCGAGTCGATCACCGGGGCCGGCAGCTCGCCCGACTGCCAGGTCTGCAGGTCCTTGGTGCCGGCCAGCCAGGCGTCGACGTCGGCGATGTAGTCCTCCTGGTGCTCCTCCCGCTGGGCGATGGAGGTGAGCTCGATGTTGTACGCGCCGCCCCACCCCGACTCCTCGGTGAGCACCGAAGGCAGGAACTCGGCGATGTGCCGGTCGCCGGCCGCCGGCAGCGCCCCCCAACGCGCCAGCAGGGTGAGCTGCAGTAGGTGCCGCTGGGCGAAGTCGAGCCGGGAGAACGCGTCGGCCTCGGGCCGTCCCGGGTGCGGGGCCAGGGCCTCGAGCCCCCCGGCCTCGGCCACGATCTGGTGCAGGAGGGCCAGCCCGTCCTGGCCGTCCACGTCCAGGGCGGTCACCACCGGGAAGTGGTTGACCCCGACCACCGTGGGGCGGACCGCCTCGGCCGGCTTGCCCAGGGCGATGGCCAGGTCCAGGCACCAGTTGCCCACCTCGTGGCAGAGCCCCACCGTCTTGATGGACGTCTCCCGGCAGATCGACCGGGTGAGGGTGGTCATCGGGTTCGTGATGTTCAGCAGCCAGGCGTCGGGGCAGATCTCCTCCATGTCCCGGGCGATGCCCACCAGCACCGGCACGTTCCGCAACGCCCGGTTGACGCCGCCCGGGCCCACCGTGTCACCGACCGACTGGCGGATGCCGTAGCGGGCCGGGACGTCGAGGTCGACGGCCATGGTCTCGAAGCCGCCGGTGGAGATGGTCACGATCACGAAGTCGGCACCGTCGAGCGCCTTGCGCTGGTCGGTGGTGGTCTCCACCGTGACGCCGGCTCCCAGGGCCTCGCCTACTTTCCGAGCCAGGGCCTCCATCTTCGGCAGCGGGGCCGGGTCGACGTCCTCCAGCACCAGGCGCATGCCCTGCAGCGAGGGCGTGCCCAGCAGGTCGGCCAGCAGCTCCGGGGTCCACTGGTAGCTCCCGCCGCCGACGATCGTGACCTGCATGTGCTCGCTCCCCGGCTTCCGGTGGCCTGGAGACCCGGTCGGGCCTCGTTCCCTGACGTCGTCGTCACTGTAGCCCTGCCGGTGCGCGCCCCCGCGTGGTCCCCCTGACGGCCCAGCTCTCTGAGCGACTGCACGACTTGGCGCGGACCACCGATCCGACGGATGTCGTGCTCGTGTCACTTATCCTTAGAGCCATGCTGTATGACCTCATGGCGGCCGATGAGGGTCTGGGGACCGAATTGCAAGAGGCGTTGGCTACCGAGTTCACGCGCCTGGCTGGCCGGTGAATGACAGATGGCTAGATTCATCGAGTTCGCCCCTCGGCGTGACGGTGGCTGCCTGGCACTAGGCCAAGTGGACGAGATCGTCGCCATCCTGCGGCGCGACGGCCTAGCCGTATTGCCAACCGAGACCGGATACATGCTGGCAGCACGCGCGCGCTCGGAAGTTGCGACGGCGAAGGTCCGAACCGCCAAGGGACGCACAGCCGAGAAGGCCATGCACATCGCCTGCTCGTCGCCTGCCATGATCTCGGCCGTGGCCAAGCCAAGCATCTGGGCTTGGCGGGCAATTGCGTCCTGGCTTCCTGGTCCGGTCTCGGTGGTAGTTCCTACTGAAGGTGAACTGAGCCGACACGTGGTTCTGGACGGGACGGTCGGTATCCGGATGCCGGATGCGGCAGCCACGCTCCAGGTCGTTACGGCGCTGGGTGAGCCAGTCACCGCCACGAGCCTGAATCGTTCGGGCGTCCACCACCACGGTCTTGGCGAACCGCTGACGTTGTCCAGCGACTTGTCGTGGCCCGACGAGCCAGTGGCTGTCGTGCGGGACGACAGTGTCCGCGCCCATGACCAGCCATCGACTCTGGTCCGTATTTTAGATCGGGACGTGGAGGAGCTCCGCCATGGTCCCGTGCCAATGAGTGCGATCGTCAGCTCGATCTCCCGTCTCTCGTACCGAGAGATCAGCGACTGGACCTGACCAACTGCCGGATTTGGCACATGAGCACCGGGAGCCCGAGTGAGACTGATCAGGAGCCAGGGCGGATTCAGCCGGTCAACGTACTGACGAGAGACGCCGAGCAGCTTGGCCGCTTCTGCGGGGCTCACCTCGATGTCCTCCCGAAGCACGGCCACCGTGTCGCCGGAGCGCAACGATTCGGCCGCTACTGCCAGCACTTGAACCAGGGAAAGGGAGCGATACGACCACAGCGTCAACTTGGACTCGGACCTCGGCGTCGCCCTGGCCGACCAGCTCCTGGACGGCACGTACCCCTACCTGCTCTGTGGCATCTGCACGAACTTCGGCGACAGTGGACCGTTGCATGATTCCTCCACCGTCAGACCACCAGAACCTGTTGTACCTGCAACCACCCCACCTGCCGCCCACCGGCCGATCTGTTTCCTGTCGCGGTGACGGCTCCTGAGTGCCGAGGCTCCTCATGAGGTCGTCCCGGCCGACCAGGAGCGGGGGACTGGTACCGAAGGTGGGGTGAGAGGGGTTCTTGGCCACGCCGGGGCCGGCTGGGCCGGGCCGGGCCGGTGGGTCAGGGCAGCAGCAGGCGGCCCAGGCGCCGGGTGGCCACCACCAGCCCGGCCAGGCCCATGGCTGCCAGGTAGGCGGCGTGGCCCAGCAAGGACCAGCCGAAGACGCCCAGGTCGAACCCCCGGAGCAGCGCCACCCCCTGGTAGAGGGGGGTGCACCGGACCACCACCTGCAGCCACCCCGGGTAGACCGAGAGCGGGTAGAAGGTGGCCGAGAAGAGGAAAAACGGGATGATGGCCAGGGACACCATGTCGAAGTCCTGCCAGCTGCGCATGAAGGTGGTGGCGGCCATGCCGGTGGCAGCGAAGGCGAAGCTGACCAGCAGGGCACCCGGATAGCAGAGCACCACCCAGGGGGTGACGGTGTACCCGAGCCCGGCCATCACGCAGAGGAAGGCGGCCGAGTACAGCCCGCCCCGCAGCAGCGACCAGCACAGCTCTCCCACCGCCACGTCCCGGGGCCCGAGCGGGGTGGACAGGATCGCGTCGTACGTGTGAGCGATCTTCAACTTGAAGAACACGTTGAAGGTGGCGTCGAACAGGGCGCCGTTCATCGCCGAGGAAGCCAGCAGTCCCGGGGCTACGAAGGCGGTGTAGGCCAGCAGGCGCCCGTCGACCGGCACTGGCCCCACCAGCTGGTTCAGGCCCACCCCGATGGACAGCAGGTAGAAGAACGGCTCGAAGAAGCCCGACAGCAGGAACACCCAGCCCCGGCGGTAGGCGACCACGTTGCGTTCGACCACCCGCCGGGAGCGCCGGAAGCCCAGCAGCGCCGAGGGCGTGATGCGCAGGGCGATGCCGCTGCTGCCGGTGCCGCCGCCGCTCACAGGACCAGCCGCCGGCGGAACGTGCCCCGGGCCAGGGCGTAGCCCACGCCGGCCAGGGCCACCAGGTAGGCGGCGTCGCCCACCGCCGGCCACAGGGTGGCCGTACCCAGCACCAGCCCACGGCAGAGCGACACCCCGTGGTAGAGGGGGGTGGCGTAGGCCACCGGCCGGAGCCAGCCCGGCAGCTCGCTCACCGGGAAGAAGGTCCCCGAGAACAGGAACAGCGGGATGAGGACGAACCGGTAGATGCTCGTGAACCCCACGTCCTTGTCCTGGGTGGCGGCGAAGGCGGCGATGGGGGCGGCAAAGGCCAGCCCGGTGGCCACCGCCGCCGGGAGGGCCAGGACGGCCAGCGGCGAGCGCACCACGCCGAAGGCGGCCACCACGCCCAGGTAGATAGTGGAGACGATAGCCAGGCGAGCCCCGATCCAGGCCAGGTGGCCCCGCAGCACGTCCACCACCCGCAGCGGAGTGGCCAGCATGGCGAAGTACGTGCGGATCCACTTGATCGCCCCCATCACCGGGTACATCGCCTCGTTGGACCCGATCTGCATGGCAGTGGCAGCCAGCAGTCCGGGCGCCACGAAGTCGAGGTAGGGCACCCCGGCCACATGGTGGGTGTGCCGGTCGATCAGCGACCCCAGCCCCACCCCCATGGCCGCCAGGTACAAGACCGGGTAGAGGAAGCTGGTGGTGATAGAGCTACGCCAGATCCGCTTGTACTGGTAGACCCAGTAGCCGAACGCCCGCAGCCAGAGCGGCCGCGGGCGGCGGGTGCGAGGGGCACCCGCCCCCAGCTCCACGCCGGCCGTGGTCGTCACCGCTCCCCCTCTCCGCCGCCCGGCGATCTCAGTCCACCAGCGTGCGCCCGGTCAGCCGGAGGAACACGTCCTCCAACGTCGAGCGGCGCACCAGCACGCTCTCGGGCGCCAGCCCCCGCTCGTGGACACGGGCCAGGGCGGTGTCACCGTCGGCGGTGTAGAGCAGCAGCCGGTCGGGCAGCACCTCGGTGCGGTCGGCCACGCCGTCCAGCCGGTCGGCCGCCGCCTCCTGCCGGTCCGGCCCGAACCGCAGCTCGACCACCTCCTTCGTGGAGTGGCGGTCGATGAGCTGCCGGGGGGTACCCTCGGCGGCGAACCGGCCGTGGTCCATGACCACCAGCCGGTCGCAAAGCTGCTCGGCCTCGTCCATGTAGTGGGTGGTGATGACCAACGTCACCCCGTCCTGCTTCAGCCGGTAGAGGCGGTCCCACAGCAGGTGGCGGGCCTGGGGGTCGAGCCCGGTGGTGGGCTCGTCCAGGATGAGCAGGTCGGGATCGGAGATGAGCGAGCGGGCGATGGTGAGGCGCCGCTTCATGCCCCCGGAGAGCGGGTCGACCCGGTCGTGGGCCCGCTCGGTGAGCTGGGCGAACGCCAGCAGGCGGGCTGCCCGCTCGCGGATCACCGCCCGCGGCAGGTCGAAGTAGCGGCCGTACACCACGAGGTTGTCGAGCACCGTCAGCTCGAGGTCGAGCGAGTCCTCTTGCGGCACCAGGCCGATGCGGGCCCGGATGGCCGGACCGTCGGTCACCGGGTCCATGCCCAGCACCTGCAGGGTGCCACCGCTCACCGGCGACATGCAGGCGATCATCCGCATGGTGGAGGTCTTCCCGGCGCCGTTGGGTCCCAGGAACCCGAAGGCCTCTCCCCGCTCGATGTCGAAGTCGACGGCGTCGACGGCTACGAAGTCCCCGAACCGCTTCTCCAGCTTCCGGGCGTGCACCATCGACCGGCCGCCCGCCGCTGGCGAGGACGCGTCGGACGTTGCGGGCAGGGAAGCGGTCACCGGCGGCCCACGCTACCCGCCGGTCCTCCCGGTTCCGGCGGCCGGCCGTCGGGAGACCCTCCCCCCGCAAGGGCCCCCGCACGGACGGCGGCGGCGACCGGCGGCGGCTCAGGGCTCGGCGGGCCACCGGCCCGCTACTCGACGGCGCGCCGTCACATCGGGCGCCGCTGCCCGGGGTGGGCGCCGGTCAGCCGGCGGGGCGCCCGTCCAGCTCGGCCCGGAGGGCCAACAGCGCCCGCTGCTGGATCCGGCGGACGACGTCGGGGCTGCGGCCCCACTCGACGCCGATCTCCTCCGCCGTGCGTCCCTCCAGGAGATGGAGACGCAGCACGTCCCGGCAACGGTCCGGGAGCTGGGACACGGCCGCCGCCAGGGGCTTGCGGTCCTCGGCAGCCACCAGCACGGTCGGTGCCGGATCGGCCCCGGGAGCCAGCGGCCCACCGCGACCGGCGGTCGCCACCGTCTCCGGGTGGAGCTGGGCCGCTCGCCAGCGGTCGCGCAAAAGGTTCCGGGCGATCTGGGCCAGGTACGAGCGGAAGGGCACGCCCACGTAGCTGAAGCGCGCCAGGCTGGCGATGGCCCGGGAGAACACCTCCTGGGTGATCTCCTCTGCCTCGCCGGCGTCGGGGACCGAACCGGAAACCAGGTAGTAGACCCCGTACCACTCGGTCCGGCACAGTGTCTCGAGCGCCGCGTCGTCGCCGAGGCAGGCGCTCTGCACGAGCATCTGCTCACGCTGGCTCGGCGTACCGGCTGACCCCTCCACGGCCAGGGGCGGGCCCACCCCGTCGGACCAGTGGACACGGGAGTCGCTCGGCACCGAGCCGTCGACCATCCCGTCCACCAGTGCCTGGAGCCGGAGGGCGGTCGCCCGGGTGGTGTTGGTCGGCATACCCATACCAACGACCGAAGCCGGCCGATGTGACAGGAAGTTCTATCTTGTCGCCGTCAGCGGGCCTCTCCGGCCCGAGCCGGTGCCCCGCCGTCGTGGTGGTACACCAGGCGCATCCGCAGGGCCTGGAGGGCGCGGCGCTGGATCTGCCGCACCGCCGCCGGGCTCCGTCCCACCAGGGCCGCCGTCTCCTCCGAGCTCAGCCCTTCGCCGACCCGCAGCCGGAGCACCTGGGCCTGGATGGTCGGCAACGATCGGAGCGCGGCGTGGAGCTCCTCGGCCTGGATGTGGAACAGCACCGTCTCCTCGGGATCCACCTGCGCCGACGCCCGCTCCCGGGCGAAGGCGGCATCGGCCAGGGCCCGGCGCTGGCGGCGACGCCACTGGTCGTGCAGGAGGTTCCGAGCCGCCCGGGCCAGGTAGGCCCGGCGCACGGCGTCGCCCGCCGGCCGACCGGCCACCCGGGCCAGCACCCGGCAGAAGACCTCCTGGGCCGTCTCCTCGGCCTCCGTCCCATCACCGGTCCGCCGGACCACGCTCGTGTAGACGGTCTGCCAGGCCCGGTGGATGGCGGCGTCGAAGACGACCTGGTCGCGAGGACCGTCCGGCCCAGCCGGGCGGCCGGGGAGCACGCCGGCGAGGATCGGCCGGAGATCCTCCGTCTCACAGTCGGCCACGTCGGTCATCGCGGCACCAGGTCAGCCGCGGGCGAGGGCGCGACGGACGGCAGCGCCGAGCGCACGGCCATGCGCTTCACCACCTGCGTTCCCCCTTCTGCCCCACCGGGCCGGCGGTAGCCCGTCGCAGCGTTTCCTGCAAGTGTGACACGAATCCCCCAGCCGGCGGAGCGCCTGCTCAGGTGGTGGCCGCCCCGTACCCGGCGGTGGCGACCCCGTACCCGGCACGAACTGTTCGCGCCCCGGAAACGCCCGGGAAACATGCGGATGCCAGGGTGCCGGTATGGGCCATCCCCTCGACGGCGGCGACCCACGCCGGCGCGGCGCGGCGGAGCGGCTCTCGGTGCGGATCTGGCTGCCCGACGAGCCCGGCATGCTGGCGGCGGTGGCCACCCGCATCGCCGCCGTGCGGGGCAACGTGGTGGGCCTCGAGGTGCTCGAGCGGTCGGGCGGGGTGGCCGTGGACGAGCTGATGGTGGAGCTGCCGGCGGCGGGCATGACCGACCGGCTCTGCCGCCAGCTCCGCACCATCGAGGGCGCCGGCATCGAGGAGGTACGCCCGGTCCCCCCGGAGAGAGAGGAGCGCGGGCTGCAGGTCATCGCCGCTGCCGTGGCCATCCTGGAGACCTCGAACGCCACGGCGTCGCTGGCGGCATTGGTCGGCCTGACCACAGAGCTGTTCGGCGCCGAATGGTCGGCCCTGCTCGACGTGCATACCGAGACCTGCGTGCACGGCCGCGGCGACAGGCCGGGCATGCCCTGGCTGCTGGCCTTCGTGTCCGGAGCCCGCATCGCCGGGCCGGAGGCCACCACCACCGGCAGCGGGGTCATGGCCGGCGAGCTGGCGGCCTCCGGGCTGGCCCTGTGCATCGGCCGTACGGTGCCGTTCCGCCGGCGCGAGCACCGGGAGCTGGGAATGCTGGTCCGGGTGGCCGACCGGATGTGCCGGCCCTTGCGCGGCGATCGCATCCCCCCGGGGTGGTGAGCCGGCCCCGGCGGGCGCTTACAACTTTTACGTCAACGTTAGACTGACGTCGTGTCCCGTGCTGCTGCCCCAGGTGCCCGGGACGGCGTGGGCGCTGGCCTGCGTATCGGCGACGCCGCCGCCCGGGCCGGGGTATCCGCCCGGACCCTGCGCTACTACGAGGAGCTCGGGCTGCTCTCGCCGTCCGGGTACACCGCAGGAGGCGAGCGGCGCTACCGCCAGGCCGACCTGGTCCGGCTCGAGCGGATCCTCGAGCTGCGCGAGGTGCTGGGCATGAACCTCGACGAGATCAAGGCCTTCCTGGCGTCGGAGACCCGTCTCGACGAGGTGCGCCAGGCGTACCGCGCCAGGAAAGGGATCGGCACGGCGGCGGCCCGGGCCCAGCAGCGGGTCCTGCTGGAGGAGGCCCTGGCCCTGAACGAAGGGCTGGCCGAGCAGGTCGGCGCCAAGATGGCCCGCATGGACGCCTTCCGGTCGCGCCTGCTGGCCAGCGCCGAGCGCTGCCGGGAGCTGCTGGCCGGCCCGTAGCCCGCACCGGACGCCGGTCAGGTCGGCGTCCGGTCCGTCCCCTGCAGCTCCTCCTCGATCCGGCGGGCTCGGCGCCGGGCGGCATCGGCGATCTCGGCCACCCGGCGGTCGTCGAGCCGAGCCGCCGGCACCGACACCCCGACGGCGGCCAGCACGTTGCCGTGGGGGTCGGTGACGGGCACGGCTACCGCCGACAGGCCGGGCGAGCTCTGCTCGAAAGAGGTGGCGTAGCCGTCGGCCCGCACCCGTGCCAGCTCGGCCAGCAACGCCGAGCGCCGGAGGGTCGAGCCGTCGGCCGGGCTCGGCAACACCTCCAGGGGGTACATGCGCAGCAACAACTCCTCGGACAGAGCGGCCAGCAGCACCTTGCCGCCCGAGGTGAGGTGCGCCGGCTTCACGTCGCCGGTCCGGTCGGCCACCCGCACCACCTCGGGCCCCTCGACGGAGTCGATGAACCGGACCCTGTCGCCCTCGGCCAGCACCAGGCTGGCGGTCTCCCGGACCTCGGCGGCCAGGGCCGCCAGATGGGGTCGGGCCACCCGGCGGACGTCGACCCGGGCCAGCGAGGACAGGGCCACCTCCAGCAGCCGGGGACCGGCGCCGTAGCGGCGGGTCGACGGGTCCTGCGCCACGAAGCCGCGGGCCTGCAGGGTGGTGAGCAGGCGGTGAGCCGTCGACGGCGCCACCCCCAGCAGCTCGGCGCCCTCCTTCACCGCCAGCGACGGACGGTCGCGCAAGGCGGCCAGGAGCGTGAGGGCGTTGTCGACCGAGCTCACCGCATAGGGTCGGATCCGGCCTCTCGGTGCGGCGCTTGCACGTGGCACGGTCGCCTCCCTCCTGCACCGGCCGGGCGCCACCAATAGATGGCACCAGGCCGCGGTGCCCTCTCTACCACACGCCGGGCGGCCCGGCCGGGGCGAACCGTTCGATAGTCTAACTAAGTGCACGCCGCCGCCCCACCCGGCCACGTCGGGCGCACGGCGGCCTGGCTGGCCAAGCAGGTGGAGCTGGCCCTGGACGAGGTGGGGCTGTCGCCGTCCCAGTACCGGGTCCTGTGGCTGCTCGACGCCGGCCCTACCATCTCCTCGGCGCTGGCCGACCGGTTGGCGGTGCGGCCACCGAGCGTGACGGCGGTAGTCGACGGCCTGGTCGGGCGAGGCCTGGTCGAGCGGCACCACGGCCAGAACGACCGCCGGCAGGTCGCCCACGTCTTGACCGACGACGGCCGGCAGGTGCTGGCCGCCGCCGACATCGCGGTGGACGGTCGGCTGGCCGACATCGCCGGATGCCTGCCCAGCGACCGGCTGGCCCAGCGGGCGCTGGACGGCGTGGCCCTGTGGCAGGAGGCCATGCTGGCCCACCGCCAGCGCACCGTGGCGGCGCGGCGGTGAGGCCGCGCCCCCGCCGCCAGCCCCAGTCCCGGTCCCGGTCCCGGCAGCATCGGCCGGCCGGCCCGGCACCCGCCGGGGGCTCGCCCTTCGAGCCGGTGGCCGAGGTGGCGCGCTATGCCGCGCCCCGGGCCACCGTCGACCCCGACCGCACGAAGTCGTGGCTCCGGCGGGCCCTGCCCGTGATGCTGTCGCACAAGGGGATCTTCGTCACCTCGCTGGTGCTGTCGTTCGTGGGCCTGATCCTCCAGGTGCAGATCCCCGACCTGCTGAACAAGGCGATCACAGACTCGATCGTGCGCCACACCGTGCCCCTGTCCCACTACGTGTGGTGGGTGGTCGGGCTGGGGGTGGCGGGGGTGGTCGCCGGCTACGTGGCCCGCCTGTTCCTCTTCGAGACCGCTTACGCCTTCGAGTTCGACCTCCGCAACCTGCTCTACGAGCACCTGACCCGGATGTCGTTCCCGTTCTACGACCGCGTGCAGTCGGGCCAGCTCATCTCCCGGGCCAACTCCGACATCCGCTCGGTGCAGATGTACATGACCTTCGCCCCCATGATCCTGGTGCAGTGCTCGATCGCCGTGGTGGCCTTCGCCTACATGCTCTCGATCGACGTGCCGCTCGCGTTCGTGGCCATGGCCACCATGCCCTTCGTGTACCTCACCGGGGTCAGGATGCGGAAGTCGATGTTCCCCGTGTCCTGGCTCATCCAGGCCCGGCTGGCCGACGTGGCGACGGTCGTGGACGAGAACGTCAACGGCGTGCGGGTGGTGAAGTCGTTCGCCGCCGAGGACGAGCAGCTCCGGACCCTGGCCTCGGCGGCCGAGCGGGTGCAGTGGAGCTACGTCAAGGACGCCGACCTGCGGGCCCGGTGGTCGCCGGCGATGCAGAACCTCCCGCAGGTCGGCCTGGCCCTCGTGCTCTTCTTCGGCGGGTACATGGTGGTGCACGGGAGCCTGGGTGTCGGCGCCATCCTCGCCTTCAACTCCTACCTGCTCATGCTGCAGGCCCCGTTCACCATGCTCGGCATGATCGTCATGATGGGCCAGCGCGCCGCCGCCTCGGCCGGGCGCATCTACGAGATCCTCGACGAGCAGCCCACAGTGCAGGACCGGCCGGGCGCCGTCGACCTCGTACAGTGCCGGGGCGAGATCGAGCTCGACCACGTGGACTTCCGCTACGGCACGGACGGGCCGTTGGTCTTGTCCGGGCTCGACCTCAGGCTCCGCCCGGGAGAGACGGTGGCCATGGTTGGCCGCACCGGCACCGGCAAGTCCACGGTGACCCGCCTGCTCACCCGGTTCTACGACGTCAGTGGCGGGGCCGTGCGCATCGACGGCCACGACGTGCGCGACCTGACCATGGCCAGCCTCCGGTCACACGTGGGCGTGGTGCTCGACGAGCCGTTCCTGTTCTCTGCGTCGATCCGGGACAACATCGCCTACGGCAACCCGACCGCGGACTTCGCTGACGTGGAGGCGGCCGCGGTGGCCGCCGGAGCCGACGAGTTCGTCCGCGACCTCCCCGAGGGATACGACACCGTGGTCGGCGAGCGCGGGTACACGCTCTCGGGCGGCCAACGCCAGCGCATCGCCATCGCCCGCACCCTGCTGCTGAACCCCCCGGTCCTGGTGCTGGACGACGCCACCAGTGCCATCGACGTCCAGGTGGAGCTGGCCATCCACGGCGCGCTGCGGCAGCTCCTGGCCGGCCGCACCACCCTCATCGTGGCCCACCGCCTCTCCACCATCGGCCTGGCCGACCGGGTGGTGCTGCTCGACGGCGGGCGGATCGTGGCCGACGGGACCCACACCGAGCTGCTGGCCACCGTCCCCCTCTACGCGGAGATCCTGGCCCGGGCGGAGGAGGCGGAGGCCGCGGCGGCTGGGCCCCCGGACGGAACGTCGGGCGGGACGGCAGGCGAGCCCGGCGCGGCGCTGGAGGGCGTCACCGCCACCGCCGGATCCATGGACCGGACCGCCGGGGACGGACGGCACGCCCCGGCGGCGGCGACCAGCCCGCGCCCGGCCGGCAG
>JASHWO010000044.1 GCA_030044045.1 Acidimicrobiales bacterium | reverse complement strand
GTGCCCTCCGCTCTCCATCCTTTTGTCACGTCCTCGATCTCGATGGTCCATACGTTGGTGGAGGTCTCCTCGATCGCCGCGAACATCTGGTTTCCCGGTGTCACGGGCTCGCGGATGGCGACCGAGGCTCTGGGCAGCATCTCGTACCACGCGTAGTAGGACGTCCCACCACCACTCGTCTGCGATGTCGTCCCAGTCTGGATGAGCTCTTCGTCTGTGCTGCCGTAGCCGCCGATGCCTATCCAGTCGGCGGCATATTCGGGACTGGTCGACGGCACGACGGGCGGCACCGTCCAGTAACCGCTCACCGTGGTGAAGGCCGATCCGGCGGCCACCTCGCCCGACCAGTTGAGGGTGACGTCGTCGTCGCTCGTCCCGTTCGACACGATGTCCGGCCGAGGTCCCCGGCCGCCCGCAGGCTGTTCCGGATCCGGCCCCTCGCCGGGGATCGGTGGGGGGCCCGACGTGGGGAGCGGGGAGACGTTCGCCGCCGGCGGTGACGGCGGCTCGCCCGCCGCGCCGGCAACGTGCACCCCCGGCTGGGCACCAGCCGATGGTGCGGCCATCACACCGGCAGGCAGTACGCCGACGGCCAGCACACCGGCGGCGATGGCGAAGGTGGGCACCCCTGCCGTCCGCCACCGTCCACCTCCCCGGTGGCGCCCCGTCCCCGTCGATGTCATCGCCACTCCCGCCGCCGCCGTCCCGGTAGGGAGATGGTGCCACCGCTGAGCGGCTCGCCGCGCCCCACCCTGGCCAGGGTCACTGCTCGGGGGCGGGCGGGGTGCCGGGGCATTCGGCCGCGGTGGCGCCACCCGGGACGTTCGCCGGCATGTAGTAGAAGCCGCGGCCACGCTTCGTTGCCCGGCCCGGGTCGAGCAGTCCTTCCTGCTCCAGCCTGCGCAACATGGCCCCGGCGTAGGGGACGGTGATGTTGGCGATGTCTGCCGCCTCGGTGCTGGAGACCCTGCCGCGGGCCTGCGCCCACGCCAAGATGACCGCCCTGCGCCCGTCCTGGCTCTCGATCCGCATCGTGCGTTCCCCGAGCAGTGCTCGAACCTGGTCGCTCAGTCGCCACGCGTCCCGCCTGTCCTTCGGGACGCCGGCGACAGGGAGGACGACACCGCTGCCCCGCACCTGCGTCCTGGCCAACTGGGCCAGGGCCGCGGCCGCCTCGGCGCGGGGTCGTTGGAGGATGGGCTCGGCTCGCTCGACGTCGATCCAGCCGTGGCGGCTCAGGTGGTCGATCACGAGCAGCGCGTTCACGTCGGCTCCGACGGCCGCTGGTTCCAGCTCGGCGACCAGCGCCAGGAACTGGCGGTCGGGCTCGCCGCCGATGAGGCCGATCCGTACGTACGGTCCGGCGACCTCGGAGATCTCGGGCTCGGGCAGCCCCATCGCCAGCATGTCCCGGACCATCCGGTCCACGCCGATGCCTTCGCGCTCGGCGAGGCGCAGGGTCGCCATGGCATCGGCCAGGCTGCGGTAGCGGGGCACGGCCGGGTGGGTGATGATATTGGAAGGCGACACGCCACCGATGAACCCTCCCGGCGAGGTCACGGTCAGGATGTCTCCGATGTGCTCGACCACCGTCGGCACGGGAGCCTGCCAGTCGCGGTGGACGACGCCGTTGACGATCGCCTCACGGACGGCCCTCGGGGGCAGGGCGCGCACCTGCCCGTGCGCGAACCCTTCGGGGACGTGGATGACCCGGTTGGCCACCTGGCTGGCCTGGTCGACGTCCCACACCTGCTCGACGAGGGCGCGGTCGCTCTCGACCCGATTGGTGCTGTCCCCGCCAGCGACGTCCCGGCGGATGTAGTCGATCCCGATCCCCGGAGTGCCTACGAACAGCAGGGAGCCGGCATTGGTGAGCCAGCCGTCGCCGTCGACCAGGTGCAGGCGTCGCAGCATGTCGGCGTCACTAGCGGCCGCCAGGTCGGTGGCGGCAGCGTCTCCAGCCGCGGCGAGATACCGGCGCGCCACTTCGAGGGCCACCGCGCTGACGTCATCGAGGGTGTGGCCCGACGGCTGCGCCGACCAGTCATGACCGGTTCGCTCGAGCCTGCCCGAGTGCCAGCTCGTCGGGTCGATCTCGACGCAGTGGTCGTCCACTCGCCACTTGATACGGCCCTGGAAGCGGACCGGCTCGATGGCCTCGTGGGTGGAGAGGACGAGAAGGCGGGTGCCGTCGACCTCCGCTTCCCGTACGGCCACGGTCAGCTTCCGCTCGGTGAGCTCCCAGATCCGATGGCGGAGCCACTCCGGGTCGAGTTGGGTGCCCAGCCGTGCGCCGTCGTCGCCGATGCCCAGGATGAGGGCACCACCTCCCGGCGTGTTGGCGAAGCAGGCCATCTCCTCGGCCAGGTACCGGGCCGCATCGTCGTTCTGCGCCTGACCCGGACCGACGACGCCTCCGGGCCCTCTCCGGCCGGGCTCTTCCTTGACGTCGACCTGGGTCCGTTCGATCTCCTTCGGCGGCTCTCCGGCCGCGATCCGGCCGAGAACGCGCTTGACCTGGTCGTCGACCGGATCCGGCCCGAGAAAATGAAAGGTCATGGCCCTCGTACCGTATGGAGTTATATTTATCTGTCCAAAAGTATAACTCGTGGCCAGAACCGGGGCTTCACCTTTACTTTTCAGTCCCCGGGCCCGGGCGGGTGGCGGCGCTATCCCGACCAGCGCCACTGCTCGGGGGTGAGGGGGACGCCGGGGCCCTCGGGGGTGGCCCCGGACAGGCCGTCCCGGACCTCGGTGAGGGTGGCCGGTCGGGGTTGGTAGAGCACGGGGAGCTGCCGGGCCAGGTACCGGTCGTAGGTGGCCAGGCTGGCCCCCCCGCCCCCGCCGCTCCCGTTCCCGCCAGCCCCGCCCGAGATGGTGGCCGAGATGTCGGCGTCGGCGGTGGGATCGGCGTAGCTGCCGGCGTTGTAGGGGGCGCCGGTCTGGAAGACGGCCTCGCCGGTGGGGTAGGCGGCGGGGGAGAAGAGCCAGCCGGTGCCCCAGTCGGCCAGCTCCCAGCGGCAGCCCGTCGGGCAGGCCGTGGCCGTCGCCGCCACCGTGCCCGCCGGCTCCGCCCGCAACGTCACCCGTATCCCGGCCCGGGCCCAGGCCGACTGCTCGGTCGAGAGCACCCGCTGTAGGTCCGGCTCGCCGGTGGCGTAGGCCAGGGTGAACGACAGCCGGGCCCCGCGGGCGATCCCGGCGCCGCACTGTCCGGGCCCGCTGCCCGGCTGCCGGCAGGTCGTGACCCCACCGGGGTCGACCCGCCACCCGTGGGCCGCCAGCAGGGCGGTGGCCCGGGACGGATCGTAGGGGTAGGGGTTCCGGCCCGGGTCGCCGGCTGGCGCCGGCACCGGGCCGTAGGTAGGGAGGCCGTCGCCGTGGAGGTCGCCGGCCACCTGCGCCGGCTGGTCCACCAGATCCTGGAAGGCCTGGCGGACGTACCGCTGGTGGAAGATGGGGCCGGCCTGGCCCCCGTCGCCGGTGGAGTCGAAGTTGTAGGCGGCGTAGCCGATGGCCCAGGGGTAGGCGGGGGAGAGGGTGAAGCCGCCCAGCCCCCCGGCCTGGGGCCCGGCCCGCGTTGGGTCGGCCGTGCTGCCGGCCGCGTCGGCCAGCGGGAGGTAGCCCACGTCGACCCGCCCGGCCCCGAGCGCGGCGTCCTCGGCGGCGTCGGATCTGAAGGGCAGCTCCACGAACTGCCGCAACGACGCCCGGCCCGGCCCCGAGTAGCGCCGGTTCGGCACGAAAGTGGCCTTCCCGCCGGCGGTGAGGCGGCGTAGCTCCCACGGGCCGTCGACCACCCGCCAGAGGGGGTTCGTGGCGTACCGGGCCACCTCGGTGTTCGGCCCTGTCGGATCGTCCGGGTCGTAGCCGGCCTGCCCGGAGAGGAAGGTGTACACCGACGCGCACTGGCTGTCGACGGTGCCGTAGAGCCCGGCCGCGCAACCGCCGGAGCCGGGGGCCCCGGCGAGGGCCACCTTGTCCCAGGCCAGCGGGAGCGGCGTGATCTGGGAGAGCTCGTCGTCGGTGAACCACTGCCGGTCCACCGGCCCGGTGAGGTCGAAGGTGAGCTGGGAGGGACTGTCGACGGTCACCCCGGCCACGTCGTCGGGGATGCTGCTCCCCCCGGCCACGTAGCCCCCCCAGTTCTCCTTCTCGGCGTGGAGCAGGTTCATCCAGAACATGACGTCCTCGGCGGTGACCGCCTCGCCGTCGGACCACCGGTCGGCGCGGAGGGTGACGGTCACCGTGGTGTCGCCGGCGGAGTAGACCGGGGCCTCGGCCAGGGAGCGCGACGCGTCGAGCTCGGTCGGGTGGCCGGCGCGGAACGAGTACAGCGGCCGGTAGAGGAGGTACTGGAAGTCCTCCACGTTGGCTGTGTCGGTGTAGCGCTCGGGGGCGAAGGGGAAGATGTAGTCGGGGGCGGCGCCCGGGGGCTCGGCCCAGGTGGCGGAGGGGCCGCCGGGGGCGGGGGCGCCGGAGCCGGACGGCCCCCCGGACGGCAGCAGCCACACCACCAACACGACCGCCATCACCGCGGCCAGTACCCCGGCGGCCACCGCCCGCCGGTGGCGCACCCGGGCCCTGGCCCGCCGCCGCTCGGCCCGGCTCCTGGCCGG
>JASHWO010000006.1 GCA_030044045.1 Acidimicrobiales bacterium | reverse complement strand
CATTTTATTTGTATGACCGGCACCAATATAGGATCGCATTTGAAATAGAGGAACGGCAGCTCGGCGTCGCATGTCCCAACTGTGGGGCTGAACGCCGTAAGGGGTCTCGATTCTGTTCGGATTGTGGCTCAACTTACGACCTTGAGGAATGTGGAGAATGTGGAGCAATACTGAACGCCAACGACAAGTTCTGTAGGTCTTGTGGGGTGATGGCGCAGTAAGAGGAAACGGGAGCGTGACCCAACGAAAACACGACACGTGTTGGGTAACACCACGTACCATCAGCACGTGCCGAGGCGTTCGATGGTATAGTAACCTCCAGCGCCCATAGGGAACATAGAGAGGAAAGGGAACAATGACGACCATCTACTACACCGTCACGTCTGAGGTCAAGAAGGTGTATCACACTGACTCCAACTGTTCAGAGGGAAAGAAGATCGAAGCCAAGGACAAGGTGACTCGCGTCCTTTGCGAGGTATGCGCTGGAAAGAAGTAAGGCTACTCATCAGTAGGCCACCTGCACCAGGTGCCGTCATTCCTTAGATAGCAGGCATACCATTGCTTGACGAGTTCTAGCGGGGGCCCCACAAAGCGTCGGTAGGTAGGGGTAACGCGGCCGGACGTTGGTACGTCGGGGTCCATGTCTGGGGGCGTCGGCGTGACCAACCAGCACCACCGATGGCCGATTTTGGCCTCGGCGCGCTTTATGAAGCACGTCACGCACAAAAAGCCGCCAGCCCCCGGCGAGCACTCCATGACGGATTCCCACAGCTCATGGGAAGCTCGCCAACAAATACTGGGACCTCCGCAGTCATCACACGGACCGTCTCCTTCCCACCATTCTCGGGAAGGAGCATCCTGGGCATTCTCCTGGCTCAATGAGGTAGTGGTACTACTCATCAGTAGCACTCCCTCTTAGCGTTGGGTGTGTCACCGCACACAGCGCCTCCGCGGAAACGTCCGGACCCGGCCAGCCCACCGGCCGGTGTTGGCAGGCTGGCGGCCCCGGCCGTAGGGTGGCGGCCCGGCTCGTCTGGGCCGGGCCGTCCGCCCCGGCGGTCCGGCGTGGCCCCGGCAGGCGCAGTACGTCCCCGGCGTCAGCAGGCATGAGGAGAGAGAGGAGCGCGGGTGGAGACCCTGGTCGTGGAGCGTGACAGCGGGGTGGTGACGGTCACGATGCACCGCCCGGAGCGGAAGAACGCCGCCACCGCCCGGATGCTGGCCGAGCTCCGGGCCACCTTCGAGGAGGTGGAGCGCCGCGCCGACGACCGGGTCCTGGTGGTGACCGGGGCGGGGGGCGACTTCTGCTCCGGCGCCGACCTGGTGGACCCGGACGGGCCGGCGGGGAACGGCGCCGGATCAGGCCTCACCTGGATGCGCCGGCTGGGCGACGTGGCCCTGGCGCTGCACCGGGTGACCAAGCCCTCCATCGCCAAGGTGGACGGGGTGGCGGTGGGCGCCGGCCTGAGCCTGGCCCTCGGTTGCGACCTGGTGGTGGCCTCCGAGCGGGCCCGCCTGTCGATGATCTTCTCCCGCCGGGGGCTCTCGCTCGACAACGGCGCCTCCTACCTCCTGCCCCGCCTGATCGGCATGGCCCGGGCCAAGGAGGTGGCCCTGTTCGGCGATATCTACGACGCCCGGGCCGCCCTCGACCTCGGGCTGGTGAACCGGGTGGTGCCGGTGGACGAGCTCGACGGGTTCGTCGACGGCTGGGCCCGGACGCTGGCCGCCGGCCCGCCCCTCGCCCTGTCGATGACCAAGACTCTGCTGAACGGGTCGCTGGCCCTTTCCATGGCCGAAGCGGTCGAGGCAGAGGCCCGCTGCCAGTCCGTCAACTTCGGCAGCGAGGACACCGCTGAGGCCCTGGCCGCCTTCGTGGAGAAGCGGGAGCCGCGCTTCGTCGGGCGCTGACGGCGCCACTCGCCCGACGGTGCCGGCTGCCCGCCGGTGCGGACCTGCCGGCAGCTCCCGCCCGCCGGTGGCGGTGCCCGCGGTGCTGCCGGCCGTGCCGGCAACGGGGGCGCCCCGCTGGTCGTATAGTCGGTTGGAGGCGACGCGGTGCACGAAGGTTCCACTGCCGGGAGGAGCCGGCGGGCGGGACGGGCACCGGCTCGGCAGGAGGGAGGTGCCGGCATGCAGAGCGGGGTCCAGGGCATGATCGGCGAGACCGCCCTCGTGACCAAGGCCATCGACGGCGCCCACCATCCGGGCTCGATCCGGGCCCGTGGGGAGGAGTGGTTGGCCATCCCGCTCGACCCGTCCGAGACGATCCAGGCGGGTACCGACGTGGTGGTGGCCGACGTGGTGCGGGGCCTGCTGGTCGTGTACGCCACCGATCTGCAGTAGCGACAACCGATGAGGGGAGTGCCCATGCTTGCCAGTGCCGGAACCGGAGCCGCCGTGGTCGTGGCGATCGTGGTCGTGGCGGCCGTCGTCCTGTTGGCGCTCTACCTCTTCGGGCGGGCGGTCAAGATCGTCCAGCAGGGGAGCGTGGGGGTGGTCAAGCGGGTGGGCCGGTTCCAGGCGGTGCGCCAGCCCGGGCTCCACGTGTTGATGCCCTTCGTCGACCGCATGACAAAGGTGGACATGCGGGAGTTCCCGATGACCGGCGACCAGCAGGCGGTCATCACCAAGGACAATGTGTCGCTCTGGGTCAGTGCCACCATCTTCTGCCAGGTCATCGACGTGAAGGCGGCGCTGTTCGAGATCGCCGACTACTCGCTGGCCGTGGACCAGCTCTCCCGGACGGCCCTGCGGGCGGTCTTCGGCGAGCTCACCCTGGACCAGTCGCTCTCCGAGCGGGAGACCATCAACACCCGCATGCAGGACCACATGGCCGACGCCGCCATGAAGTGGGGCGTGCGGCTGAACCGGATCGAGATCCTCGACATCACCCCGCCGAACAACGTGCTGCAGGCCATGTCCGAACAGAAGGAGGCCGAGCAGCACAAGCGGGCGGCCATCTTGAAGTCGGAGGGCGAGCAGCAGGCGGCGGTCAACAGCGCCGGCGGCCGCAAGCAGGCGGCCGTGCTGGAGGCCGAGGGCGCCAAGGCCGCCGTCATCCTGGCGGCGGAGGCTCAGATGAAGGCCCTGGAGCTGCAGGCCGAGGGCGAGAAGAAGGCGCGCCTGCTGCGGGGCGAGGGCGAGGCGGCAGCGCTCACCGCTATCGACCAGGCGACCATCCACCCGAACACCCTGGCCGTGCTGCAGCTTCGCGCCCTCCAGGACGTCGCCTCGGCGCCGAACGCCAAGCTGGTGGTCCCCTACGAGGCGGCGGGCCTGGCCGGCGGGGCCGGGGTATTGGTCGAAGCCCTGAAGGCCGCCGGCGGCGGGTCCGGCGGAGCCGGCGCGGCGGCCACCAACGGTGCCGGCTTGCCAGGGGGCGGCGCTTCGTCGTAGCGGCGAGGCGCGGCGGGGCCCCGTCGTGTCACTACGGATCGGCCGGACGGCACCGGCGATCCCGGCCGCCGTACCGCGTCCGTCACGCCCGGCCCGGCGGCGCGGCCCCGCGGGCCACGGCCAGGAGGTGTCCCACGCCGACGTCGCGGACCTCGCGGTGCACGGCGGCCTCTTCGTTGCCCCGCGGGACCAGGAGGCGCAGGCCGAGCGGTTCGATCCGGAAGCGCAGCGGCGTGGGTAGGTCCACCGGCTCGCCGTCCACCCCGGCTGCTGCCGTCCCGGCACGCGACCGCACCTCGAGCACGTCGGTCGTGAAGCGGTACACGTGGCCGGTCGCCGTGCCGCCGCCGAACAGGACGTGGGCCACGGCGTCGGCCGCTGCCGCCCCCGACCGGGCAGTGACCGCGAACACCCCCAGCCGGCCGGAGTCGAGCCGGCGGCGTCGGGAGAGGTCGAGGGAGGGGCCGAGCACGTAGGGGTTGTTCGAGACCATGACCAGGAAGGCGTCGTCCACCTCGGTACCGTCCGGCGCGGTGAACTGGAGGTCGAACGGCTCGCTCTGCCGACCCAGGAGGTCGGGCAGGAGCGTCCGTGACGTCTCGAGCTTGGCGTCGCGGTAGGCGGGGTCCCGCACGACGGAGGCGTACACGCCGAGGGAGACGTTGTTCACGAAGAGGCGGTCGTTCACCGTGGCGTAGTCCACCCGCCGCTCCATGGCGTCGCGGAAGGCGTCCAGCCCGGAGCGGGGGTCGCGCCGGTCGAGCCCGAGGTCGAGGGCGAAGTGGTTCCGCGTGCCGGAGGACACGCAAAGGAACGGGATCCCCTGGTCCACGGCGACCGACGCCACCAGGGCCTGGGAGCCGTCGCCCCCGGCCATCCCCAGGCAGTCGGCGCCCTGTTCGACGGCGGCGTGGGCCACCTCGGCCAGGTCCGAGCCCCGCTCCAGCAGCACGGCCTCCACTCCCAGGGCGGCGGCCTCGCCGGCGAGGTCGTCGCGCACCGCCTGGCCACCGCCGGCCGCCGGGTTGCAGATCAGCACCGGGTGGTGCGGCAGCGCGCCCTGGTGGAAGTAATGGCCGACCCGCTCCCGGGTGGCGTCGAGCAACGCCCGCCGGCCGGTCACCACGGCGGCCACCGCCAAGGCCACCACCAGCAGGGATCGCAGGACCCGGTCGGCCGCGCCGCTCCCCGTCTCCACCACGGCGAACACCAGCAGGGCGCAGCCCAGGACCCCCGCCATCACGCCGGCGGCCCGGCGCGGCATGCCGGCGGCCACCACCCACCAGCAGCCGGCCACGGTGATGAGCAGTCCGGCCAGCCCGGTCACGACGTACGCCAGGTTCTTGATCACGAAGGCGATGACGATCACCACCAGGGCGGTCGTGGCCAGCAGGGACACCCAGGCCAGGACCCGGGGGGCCAGCGGCGGCGGCCGGGCGGAGGTGACGGTCGCCGGTGCTGCCATCAGGGGCCGGTACCGGCGCGGCGGGCCGTCCTGGGGGGCGCCGCGCCGGGCTCGGACCCCCGGCCGACCGTCGTGCCGTCCATCGCACCTCCCGCCGCCCGCCCGTAACCGGTTGCCGACCGGCGGCCCTGGGACGATTGTGCGGGCCGGCGCCCGGTCGGTCCAGTGCCGAAGGTCCCAAGGCGAGCGGGCACAGGTTCAGCGGGGTTCCGTCAGGACCGTCGAGGTGACCGGGGCGAGGGCGATCGAAGCCGATGCCGGCGCCGGCCAGGGGCCAGCCGAGTGCGCCCAGGCCGCTCGAGGGCTGGGATGAGCCCCCGGCCGTTTGCACGGCACCCCTGCCGGGTACATACCCCCACGACGAGCGGCCAAGCGCTCCGAACGGTCTCCACGGTGCCGGCCCGCCGGGCCAGCGGCCGGCGAGCGCCACCGGCGGGGAGGGCGTCGAGGCCCTGGGGCGGTCGGGCCGATGGGAGCCGGTCCCCGAGGAGGCACGGCCATGAGCGATGGATACAGCACCGATGCGCACAGCACGATCGACTTCGGCGGGACGGAGGGTGACATCCCCATCCTGCGGGTCTCCGGGGAGGTCGACGCCGTCACCGCGCCTGAGCTGCGCCAGCGGCTGCACGACCTCCAGCTGGCCGGGCATCCGCACATGGTGGTGGACCTGCTGGGCGTGACGTTCCTGGACTCGACGGCGCTGGGGATCCTGGTGGGCGCCTCCCGGCGCTGCCGGCACGAGGGCGGCGAGCTGCGGCTGGTCATCGCCGAGTCGAAGGTCCGTCGGGTCTTTGAGATCACCGGGCTGACCAGCGTATTCCCCATCCACTCGTCGCTCGACACGGCGCTCCAGCCGGCGTGACCGACGCCGTCACCCTCGCGTCGATCGACGCCACCGCCGGCGACGGGGACGCGCCGATGGCCGAGCAGCTGGGCGAGGTGGACCATGCGTTCGCCCGCCGGGTGACGATGTTTGGCGGCCGCACCTGACGGGAACGGAGAGAGCGGGACGACCTGGCGGGGACCGTGTGGTCGGAAAGCGGGGTCGGGGACCGGGAGCGGTACGTGGGCCTGAGCAAGCACACGGTCATGCGGTTTGGGAGCGACACCCAGTCGGTGGGGCGTGTTCGGGAGGCCGTCCGGGGTCTCCTCGACGGGTGCGACGAGCGCTTCGTCGAGACGGCAGCCCTGCTGACCGACGAGCTCGTCACGAACGCCGTGGTCCACGGCCACGAACCCTGCGCGATCACCTTCGACCTCGTCGACGACCGCCTCCGGGTGTCGGTGGCCGACGCCAGCACCGCCATGCCGCGGGTCCTGGGCCAGAGCCTCACCCGCGAGCACGGTCGCGGCATCTCCATCGTGGATGCCCTCTCGACCTGCTGGGGAGCCCATTCGACCGGCAGGGTCAAGGAGGTCTGGTTCGAACTGCTCGCCGCCGACGCCGCCGCGCCGGGCCACCACGATCGTGCCGGGCCGGGAGCCCAGGCGAGCGGCCCGGCACGTTAGGTGCGCTGGCCCACCAGGGCGCCGATGATGGCCACGTCGTCGAGGGGCGCCGCCGTGCCGAGTATCCGGTCGAGAACGTAGTCACAGGTGCTGCCGGCCGCGCCCGGTGCGGCATCGGCCGCCGAGACCAGGAGCCCGAGGCGGTCGTCGAGCGTGCTGCGGATCTGTTCGAGCAGGCCGTCGGTGACCATGACCAGGAGCGAGCCGGCGCACGTGACCGAGGTCTCCGTGGCCTCGTCGGTGCAGATCCCGAGCGGCCGGACCAGGGTGACCGGCACCAGGGTCGACCTGTGACCGGGCCGGCGGAGCACCGGGGCGGGTGGCCGGCCGACGCCATGCGGGCCGTGCCCCGGGCCAGGTCGACGGTCGTCACCAGGACGGTGGCCAACCGGCTCGTGCCCGAACGGTGCGTGAACTCCCGCAGCCGGTCGATGGCCGGCGCGGGGGAGGGGTCCTCGCAGAGCAGGGCGGCCAGCCCGTGACGGAGCCGGCCATCAGGGTGGCGGCCAGCTGCTCGGCCCAGGCCACGTCGTCCTCGTCGAAGTGCCGGCCGGAGCCGGCGGACACCAGGTCGACGATCGGGACGATGTAGGCGAGGCTCTTGCCCGACCCGGTCCCGGTCGTGAGCACGTAGTTGTCGGCCGCCCGAGCTGCCTCGATCGCCTCGACCTGATGGCGGTAGAGGGAGAGCGGCGACCCCGTACCGCTGGGGTCGGCCTCCTTGCCGATCCGGAACACCCGCTTGCACTCGGCGTCGAGTAGCCCCGTATCGGCCAGCTCGTCCACGGTGCCACTGACGGTGAACTTCGGGTTCAGGCTCAGCCACGGCTCAGGCCACAGCAGCCCGTCGGCCAGGGTCTCCTCGACGACGCCACGGACCCGCTTGTCGCGGATGTGGAGAAAGCCCTGGATGAAGCGCTGGTAGTCCTCGATAACCGAGTCACGCAGCTCGAAGACGTCCACCGGGCCCCGCCCTTGCTCAGGCGAACCGGGGAGGTCTGCTGGCGGTGGTCGGGCTCGTTGTCATCAGGTGATCTCCTTGCTGCGGGCGCCGACGCGCCGATCCCGGCCACTGCTGCTCCGTGCCTACCGCCAGGGTAGATCGTGGGTGTGACGCCGAGCCGGACCGCCGATCACCGGAAGCGCCGGGCGCGGGTCGATATCTGACCACCCGCAAGTCTCGGCGCTTCGAGTCCCTTTCACAGCGGGAAGCCTCGGTTGGAGAGTGCGATCTGGATCTCGTCGCGGTGGCGGGGATCACAGGCCGTCCAGCGCCGTTCGTCCTGGTCGAGGTCGGCCAGGAAGCCGAAACGATCTCTCACTCGGCGTTCCCACACCGTCAGCTCCACGGGTCGGGTGAGGGCACCGACGGAGTCGGGGGCGAAGTCTCGTTCGCCGCGGGGCACGAGCACGTCGTGAGGATCGATCGGCCCGCTCCCGCGCCCGTCGTCGACGACGTCAGCCCAGACCTTGAGCACCCACAGGCGTCGGACCAGTCGCTCGTCGATGGGTCGGCCGGCGAACTGGGCCAGGTCGTAGACGTCACGTCCGAGAGCGGTCCGGCGATAGCGGGCGAGCTTCTCGGCGCACGCCTCGGCTTCGGCGATGACCGGCAGAGTGGGGAGGGTGATGCCGTAGGCCTTGTGGATGGGGAGCGAGATGGTAGGGAGCCGCTCGGGGGTCAGGATCAACGGCCGCCGGGCGAACTCGATGGACGCGCCGATGGCGGGTCGGCCGAGGTCGGAGTGGTCGACGGTCAGGTTCCAGTGCCGGCCGTCGCCGCGGGTGGCGGTGAGAAAGAACCGGAAGCCGGAGACGGCGGCCCCATCGACGATCTCGCAGACGGCCAGCACGGTGTCGTCGTCGGGAGCGGCGAAGTCCAGGTCGGTGGAGAACCGGCCGGCGCCGCCGAGCCGGCATTTGCGCAGCGACGTTCCGCCCTTGAAGACCAGGTCGTGGTCGTCGAACAGGCCCGTCTCGGCGAGCAGCCAGAGGAGGTGATCCTGGGCCACGTCGAGGAGGGCGGCGTCGTAGGTGTCGGAGCGTCCGGCGCCGTGACGGAGGACCAGGGCACGGTTGAGCGTTACCGGCGGCATGTCATGCCTTGGCGAGGCTGTCGCGCAACGGGGCGATGAGGTGGTCGGTGAGGCGGAACTCGGGTGCCCAGACGCCGCTCCGGCCGGTGCCGAATTGGATCTTGGGCATGGCCTCGACCGGCCGTCGTTCGAGCAGCTGGCTGGCGTCGTCGTGGCGGCCGCCTTGGTCCAGGAGGTAGCTGGCCCGCTGCCAGGCGGAAATGGACCGGGAGGCGAGCAGCCCGGCTAGGCGGTCGACGTCGACGTCAGCGGCCAACTGGTCGAGGTGGGCGACGAGGTCGGCCCAGGGGCCAAACGAGGCCGGTCGTGCGGCCAGCTGGACGACGAGTGCCTCGGGTCCGAACGCGGGGAGTCCGCCGGCCCAGTCGGTGAGGTCGAGGTGCCGGCGTAGGAGGAGGGCTGGGGTCGGACCGAGGTGGGATGCGTCTTCGGTTTGCCAGCCGAGGGTGACCACCGAGAGGTGGGCGCGTAGCCCGTAGGGAAGGCGTTCATGGGTGGGGACCCAAACGGCCACGGGGCCGCCGAAGCGGCGGTCGAGGTAGCCCAGATGCCAGGCGGCGGCTTCGCCGGCGAGGGCGAAGGCGGCCTCGGGCTCTTTCGCCCGCCACCCTCGCAGGTCGATGTAAGGGTCGGTGACCTCGTCTTCACCGGCTGGCAAGAACGCCCAGACTCCCTTGAGGTGGACGGGCGCGAGCCAGCCCAGCCGCTGCAGTTGCCGGGCCGTGCGCTCGGTGTCGAGCTCCCAGCCGTGCTCGTCGATGAGCGCTTCGAGGTCTCGGCGAGTCACTACCTGGGGCCGGTTCCGGGCCAGGGCCGCCAGGAGGGCGGCCAAGTAGCCGGGGATGCGGCGGCCCGGTGCGACTCGTGGCGTGAGGGGTTGTACTTGGCGGGTCATGGTTGATATCCAGCCTGGAACTCGTTGAAATCGGTACGAATCCAGGTATAACACTAACCATCGGATAAGGCAAGACCTGAAATTCGTAGGTAGGAGTCCCTATCCAGGCTTTGTCCTAACCGCCGTAGCGCGATGTCGAGGCGGACGCTGACCCGCGGGTTGTCGCTGTCGCTATCACGGCGTGTCGTTCGGCGGGACGCACCTTGCTCGGCGTCCTCCGGTGAAGCCGACGACGGCTACGTGCGCGGTGGCGAGCACGCGATGCCCGGGAGAGGTGATGACGGATTCGCTGGTCCCCGTTGGTCGAGGATCGGCAACAGCGAGCAGCCGACGCATGATGGCGGCCATGCCAATGGTGACGGGCTTCCTATGGCGGTGCCTGCGACGCTTGCCTCGTTCCGGTAGAGCGAGGCTGCGTCTACACATCCGGTGTCGCTAACGCCAGCTGGTGGAGGTGCCTCGAACGGCCAACGTCGCCTGACGATCGCCGGGCAGCCGATCTACCTGGGGGAGCGGAAGCCCGGCCATGCCACCTGCCGGGACGACGCGGCCGCAGCCGTCGAGGCGCTGGTCGCCGGTGGGGGAGGGCCGGTGCTCACCGTGAAGGCGGTCCACGCGGCGATGGCCTCGTCTGGATCCCGCTGGTCCCGGGCGACGGTCGCCCACACGATGTCGCGGATGACCCGCCCGGCACGGCGGCCGCCGTACCTGCAGCTCGAGCGGGCGGCCGTCAACCGGTACCGGGTCGTCCGGGATGCCCGTCGGGGGTAGGCACGGGTCGGCCGATGCCGGCCGTCGCCCGGGCTCGCGACGTCCCAGGGCGCGGTATCTGTCATCCAGGAACTTCCATTGTGCGGGAGTTGCTGGCGTTGCAATAATAGTGATAACCTAGATCCAGAACTTCCATTCCAAATAGATGTACTGGAGTACCGATGTCGCAGGCAGCGGGGATCAGCAGCCGGGGCCGCGCCGAGCTGGCCACGGTGCTCGGGTTGGGCCGGCGTTTCGTCACGCCCACTGACGTGGTCGAAGCGCTCGGCGTCGACGCGGACGCGGCGGCGAAGAAGCTCTCCCGGTGGGCCGAGGACGGTTGGGTGCGCCGGGTGCGGCGGGGCCTGTACATCGGCGTGCCGGTGGAGGCGCCGAACCCGTCGTCGTGGTCGGAAGACGCGCTGGTGGTCGCAGCCGAGGTGTGGAGCCCGTGCTACTTCACCGGTTGGACCGCCGCCCACCACTGGGCGCTCACCGAGCAGGTCTTCCGTACGACGGTGCTCAAGACTTCCGAGCGGGTGCGGACTGCGGCGGTGCGGCTCTTGGACCACGACTACCTGGTCGGGCACGTCGATCTGGGCTTGCTCTCGTGGGGGCTGAGGAGCGAGTGGCGGGACGGTGCCCGGCTCCGCTTCGCCGACCCTGCCCGTACGGTGGTCGACACCTTGGACCGCCCGAAGATCGGGGGCGGCATCCGCCACGTCGCCGACGTGCTCGGGGCCTACCTCGACGAGTACGACCCGACGCTGGTGGTCGCCGCCGGCGATCGACTCGGGAACGGCGCGGTGTTCAAGCGGCTCGGCTACCTCGTGGAGGCCCTCGGCTTCGACCAGCCGGAGCTCCTGTCGGCATGCGAGGAGCGCGTGTCGTCCGGTATCTCGAACCTCGACCCCGACGGACCGTCCGGAGGCCGTCGAGCCATGAGGTGGGGACTACGGGTGAACGTGGCCGTGGTCCAGGAGGGTGCGTCGTGATCCCCCAACGGGAGCTCGCCGCGCTGCGGGCCGAATGGACGCTCGACCAGGGCGTCATCGAGAAGGACTACGTCCTCGGATGGCTCCTCGCCGGCATCGCCAACCATGCCGAGCTGCGCCGCACCTGGATCTTCAAGGGGGGCACGTGCCTCCGCAAGTGCTACTACGAGACGTTCCGGTTCTCCGAGGACCTCGACTTCACCATCGTCGACGGTGGGCCCGAAGAGCCCGACGCACTGATGCCCATCTTCGAGGAGATCGCCGGATGGGTACGGGAGGAGTCCGGTATCGAGCTGGTCCTCGATGACAAGTCCTTCCGGCGCATGCGCAACAAACGGGGAAACCCCACGGCCCAGGCGCGGATTGCCTATCGGGGGCCGAACGGCAACCCGACGATGCCCAGGGTGAAGCTCGACCTCACCGCCGACGAGGTCCTGGTCGACCGCCCTGTGCTCCGCCGGATCGGACATCCGTACAGCGACCGGCTCGCCGTCGAGGGCGTGCTCTGCTACTCCATTGCCGAGCTGTTCGGCGAGAAGCTCCGGGCGCTCGCCGAGCGTTGCCGCCCACGCGATCTCTACGACGTCGTCCATATGCACCGCCACCCGGATCTCATCGGTCTCGACCGGGACGTACGCCGTGTGCTCGAACGAAAGTGCGCCCACGCCGGCATCGAGGTGCCGACCGCGGAGACCGTCCGCTCCTCGCCGTTCCGGGCCGAGATCGAGAGCGAGTGGGAGAACATGCTCGGGCATCAGCTGCCCCAGCCGCTCGTCCCCTTCGAGGGGTTCTGGGCCAGTCTCGACGACGTCTTCTCCTGGCTTGCCGGCACGCTCCGGACGCCGGTGCTTCCCCGGGCTCAGCGCGGGAAGCTCGACGCCGCCTGGGAGGCGCCGAAGGCGATCACGTCGTGGCGCCGACGGGTTCCCCTCGAGCTACTGCGCTACGCCGGCGCGAACCGGCTCATGGTCGAGGTCGACTACCGAGCGGAACTGGGGAGGCAGGGACCACGTCTCGTGGAGCCGTACTCCCTCCGGCGAACCCAAGACGGCAACATCGTCCTGTTCGTCGCGAACGACCACGGAGCGCTGCGAAGCTACCGAGTCGACCGGATCGCACGCATCCGACCGACGGCCACCCAGTTCACCCCCAAGTACCGGATCGAGTTCTGATCTGAGCCGGCGCCCTCATATTGGATACCGAACGGTGCTCCTTACTCAAGGACACCTTTCATAATCTCGACGGCGCCACTAGGGACAATGGGCTCCGATTGGTTGGCTTTTCGTGTCATCAATCTCGTGGTGGTGGTGCCTCGAATGGCCAACGGCGCCTGACGATCGCCGGGCCGCCGATCTACGTGGGGAGCGGAAGCCCGGCGTCGCCACCTGCCGGGACGACGTGGCCGCGGCCGTCGAGGCGCTGGCCGCCGGTGGGGGAGGGCCGGTGCTCACCGTGAAGGCGGTCCATGCGGCGATGGCCTCGTCCGGATCCCGCTGGTCCCGGGCGACGATCGCCCACACGATGTCGCGGATGACCCGGCCGGCCCGGCGCCCGCCGTACCTGCAGCTTGAGCGGGCGGCCGTCAATCGGTATCGCGTTGTCTGGGGTGTCCCAGAGGCGTAGTCATCGAAGCGAACCTTCAAGGGTGGCTTGCCGGTACCAACCGCTGGTAAGGCTCGCTGCCGGCGCCACCTGTGGCCGCGGCCAACCTGCGTGCCCGGGTTCCGCCCTGCCTGGGTCACTGGGACCTATGGTGACCGCTGGTGGTAACTGGACTCGACCTGCTCGAATGGCTCCGCGCCCAGTGCGTGGAGTTCGTTTTCTTGCCCGCCGGCGTGTATGTCGAGCAGGGCGAGCACGACTGGCCACTCGTCGCGAAGGATCCGGGCGACCTCACCGCAAGGCTCGACGAAGGCGGCCATCTCTCGCCATTGCCAAAGGAGTCAGCGGCGCTCGCCAACGTTATTGAGGTGGCCCTCGTGGACTTCCTCTTGGAGCGGCTCGATCGAACCCCCGGGGCGACGGGCCGGCGGGGCGAGGAGCGCAGCTACCCCGACCTCGAGATCGGCGGGGAGGCGTTCGGCGGGACCTTCCACGCCGTCGACGTCAAGATGGCCCGCCTCGCCAAGAACGGGACGAAGACCCAGTCACGCTGCACCCTCTACACCGGGAACACCTACTTCAAATGGCCGACCATCCGCTGGCCCGGGATGTTCCGGCCCTTCGATGACTATGCCTCCCACCTCGACATTATCGGCGTCTACCGTCTCGACGTTTCCTACCGCGGCCGGGTCCGCGATCTCGAGCTGTTCGTCCACGAGCCGTGGCGCATCGCCTCCAAGGAGCGCTCCAGTACGACTCGCGAGTACCTCGGCGCAGTGGTCGACGTAGCCGCGCTGCGGGAGGGGAGAGGCGAGTTCGACACCGAGGACGCCTTCTACAAGTACTGGCGTGCCTACCCGTTCCGGGTGCCCAAGGCGGTCGAGCGCCAGCTCCAGAAGGCACTACGCGAACAGGGAGATCGAACGTAGTCACACCCTCGACTTACTATCGAGCTCATGTTCGATCTCTGGTCCACCGCCGCGGTGAGCGAACCTGGCAGGATCGAGCGCGTGATGGTCCGCGGAGTCGCGATCTCCCTCTTCTCCGGCGCGGGCGGCCTCGATCTCGGTGCCGAGCAGGCCGGGTTCCGGACCGCCGCCGCAGTCGAGGTGAACGACGACGCCGCGGACACGATGGAGAAGAACTTCCCCGGCCTGGTCAGCCCAGTCGTCCGCCAGTCGATCCTCGACGTCCCGACCCGGGAGCTGCTCCGGGCAGCCGGCCTCAAGGGCAGAGAGCGGCCCGAGCTGCTCATCGGCGGTCCGCCTTGCACGCCGTTCTCCAAGTCGGGCTTCTGGCTGGAATGGAAGCGCGCCGGGCTAGACCCCGACGCCAGCCTGCTCCAGTGCTACACCCGCGTCCTCGCCGAGGCCCGCCCCCGAGCCTTCATCCTGGAGAACGTCTACGCCCTGACCTACCGCAACAAGGCCAGCCGCCCCGCCTTCCAGCGCCTCCTCCAGGAAGTCGACAAGGCCGGCTACCACTGCCAGTGGAGGGTCCTCAATGCTGCTGACCATGGCGTCCCGCAGCTGCGGCCTCGGCTCTTCGTTGTCGGCACCCCGAAGGGCACTCCGTCGCCCGAGCTACCCGAGCCGACCCGCTCGGGGCAATGGGAACGCCGGAGGAGCGGCGCGGGCGACCGCCCGCACGTGACCGCTGGCGAGGCCCTAGCCGGACTGGTCACCGCGCCGGAGCCTGAGGAGACCGTGCGAGGCCGCTGGGGCCACCTGCTCGCCGACATCCCACCCGGCGACAACTATCTGTACTACACGGCTGAGCGGGGCCATCCTGACCCGGTCTTTGAGTGGCGAAGCCGCTACTGGTCGTTCCTGCTCAAGTTGTCGCCGGACCGGCCCTCGCCGACGATCCAGGCCCAGCCCGGCCCGAACGTCGGGCCTTTCCATTGGGAGAACCGGCGTCTCCGCGTCCCCGAGCTGCGTCGGTTGTTCACCTTCCCCGACGACTTCACCTTCGTCGGTCGTCGGGCATCGGTCCAGGTTCAGGTCGGCAACGCCGTCCCCCCGCTGCTTGCTCACCAGGTCGCCGACCGCGTGGCGCAAGCTATCCGACAGTAGGGGACATGCCGGAGCGCTGGCGCACGCCGTTCGCCTCCAGCGAGGTGGTCCAACGAAAAATGAGCACCCTCGCCCGACGGGACACCGGGCCGGAGCTGGCGCTCCGGCGTGTCCTTTACCGGCGGGGCCTACGCTATCGCGTCCATCGACGCCCGCTACCGGACCTTCCTCGGCAAGCCGACATCGTGTTTCAGGGCGCCAAGGTCGCTGTCTTCGTCGACGGCTGTTTCTGGCACGGCTGTCCTCGGCACGGTCGTCGAGAGCACCGCACCAACGGCTGGTACTGGCCGAAGAAGATCGCGGCAAACAAGGATCGTGATCGAGATACCGACGAGCAGTTGCGTGCCGCAGGGTGGCTCCCAGTCAGGATCTGGGAGCATGAGGATCCCGATGCGGCTGCCGACCGTGTTGCCGGCGCCGTCTTGGACAACGCAGCTGGATCCAAGGCCACTGTAAGTACATCGGGAGGCGTCAAACTCGGCTGACGGTTCAGTATCACGCACTAGATACTGTCTATGGGGTAGTTTTGGTGGCGTGAGCGAACAACAGCAGGTGATCGATACCTTCCGAGAGGCCGGGATCCTCGACGGCATCCGCTGGGCGTATGTGTCGGCCGTTGACCGTGTGGCCGACGACTACTCCGAGGCTGCCGGGCACGACGCCACGTGGGCGGGGATGACGCGCTTCACCCTTCTCCGAGACCGGCTGGACCGCGTCTTCGCCTGCGGTAAGTACGCCCTCGCTGACGGTGCCGATGGATCGGTCAGCCTTGACCTGCTGCACGCCGAGCTGTCCGAAGGCGACATCGCGACGATGCCGGTCCTCGCCTCCGACCTTGTAATACGCGCTGATCTCAATGGGAGCCCGGGGTGGGCCTGGGGGGGCTGGAGATGGCTCCTCGCCTCATGCACGTATGGGCAGATCGACCAGCTCCCCTGGCCCCAGAAGAGCCCGACCAAGCAGCAAGTCGCTCGCCAGCCGAACCCAGGGTCCGCTCAACCCACCCTGTTCGAAGGGCTTCCCGATGTAGAGGGCCCCGGCCTGGAGCTGTTGGCCAGCGCGGAGATCCCGCTTGACCTCCAAACGCTGGTTGTCGCGCATGCCCAGGATGTCGAACACGACGAACGCGAGGCGGTGCTCGGGCGTCCCCGCCTCAACACCGGCGGCGGCTCGGCATGGTATTGGCGCCACGACCTTCTCAGTTCCCAACCCTCGAGTGGCGGCCGTCGTGTCGACGACGCCCCGACGCCCGCCGGCCCTCAGAGCGTGCCGGACGCCCCAGTCCGCCTTCGACGCAAACCTCAAGAGGAAGGTGCTACCAGCGCGACAGGTGGGCGACGGTGATCGATCATCTGGGTCCCCGAGACCGGACGGCGGAGGTTGCGATGCTCTTCGACGGGTCCAGGCTGACGCTTGCCCGCCACTTGGCAGGCCTTCGCAAGAGCGACCTCGCCGGCAGGATCGGCAAGAGTCCCACGGCCGTCGCAGCGTGGGAATCTGGTGCGAAACGGCCGACCCCTGCCACTGTCGCCGAGCTGGCGCTGGGTCTGTCTGTTGATCCCGGGTTCTTCGTTGTTCGACCTAACGACATGACCATCACCAGCGCTACCCCCCACTTCCGCTCGCTTCGGTCGACGAGCCAGCTCGCTCGCGATCAAGCCTTTGCCTATGGGCAGCTAGCAGTCGACATCACTGCGAGCCTTGAGCGACACGTTGAACTCCCCGAACTCGACCTCCCGAGCTTCCCCGTCAGCACTAGCCAGAGGGACTTCGACGGGCCGGAAGAGGCCGCTCGTCTTGTCCGTGAGCGCTGGGAGATAGGGAGTGGCCCTGCCGGACACCTCGTACGTCTCTTTGAGAACCACGGCGTCCTCGTCGTCTTTAGCCCTGCACAAGCAGCATCCGTGGATGCCTACTCCTTTACGAGCGCGCTCCGACCCGTGGTGGTCCTCAACCCGATCAAGCGTGACTACTACCGCCAACGATTCGACGTCGCCCACGAGCTCGGTCACCTTGTCATGCACGGCGACGCTGAACCGGGTGGTCGAACC
>JASHWO010000043.1 GCA_030044045.1 Acidimicrobiales bacterium | reverse complement strand
CGATCGTCGACGACCGGCTCGACCTGCGGCCGATGGTGCGCGACGCCCTCGTGCTGGAGCTGCCCCTGGCCCCGCTCTGCCGGGACGACTGCCGGGGCCTCTGCCCCCAGTGTGGCGCCGACCAGAACGTGGAGGCGTGCGGCTGTGTGGCGCCGAGGGATCCCCGGTGGGCTAACCTCGACGTGCTCCGGTCGGTGCCGTAGCCGGTACGCCCGTACCGGCGGAGCCGGACAGGTAGCAGAGTCCGGCGGGCTCGGTCGGCGGCCAGGAGAAGGACCCGCCGGGGCGCCCCGCCGGGCGCCCGGTGCGGGTGCATCCCGCCCCGGGGGAGACAGACGCCGCCCGCGCTGGTCGGCACGGACTGGAGTGAGCTGACGATGGCGGTCCCGAAGAAGAAGACATCCAAGGCCAAGGGCCGGAGCCGGCAGGCGGCGAACTGGCGGCTGGCGCGCCCGGCGCGCAGCGTGTGCCCCCACTGCCACCAGGCCAAGCTCCCCCACGTGGTCTGCCCGAACTGCGGGTGGTACAAGAGCCGTCAGGCCATCGAGGTCGACTGAGCAGGCGGGGCGGGGCGGGCCGTCCGGTGACGTGAGCAGGAGCGGCGAGCGGCCCTCGCCCGGCGCGCTGGCGCGGCTGCCGGTGGCCGTCGACGCCATGGGCGGCGACCGGGCCCCCGGGGACATCGTGGCCGGGGCCCGCCGCGCCGCCGACGAGGGCGTGCCGGTGGTGCTGGTGGGGCCGCCGGACCTGGTGGGCGACACGGCCGGGCTCGACCTGGTGGCCTGCACCGAGGTCATCGGCATGCAGGAGGACCCGGCCCAGGGGGTCCGGCGCAAGAAGGACTCCTCCCTGGTGCGGGCCGCCGAGATGGTCCGCGACGGGAAGGCGTCGGCCATGGTCAGCGCCGGCAGCACCGGGGCCACCATGGCCTCGGCCCTGCTGCGCATGGGGCGCCTCCCCGGGGTGGTTCGGCCCTGCATCGTCACCCCGCTGCCCCGGCTGGGGCGGGCGCCGGCGGTGCTGGTCGACGCCGGGGCCAACGCCGAGTGCACCGCGGCCATGCTGGTCCAGTTCGCCCAGATGGGCGCCGCCTACGCCACCGCCCGCTACGGCGTGGCCGACCCGGCGGTGGCCCTGCTGTCCATCGGCGAGGAGCCGTCCAAGGGTACCCCGCTGGTCAAGGAGGTCCACGGCCTGCTGGCCGGGGGCGACGCCGGCGTGCGGTTCGCGGGCAACGTGGAAGGCCGTGACCTGCTGCCCTGCCCGGCCGACGTGGTGGTGACCGACGGGTTCACCGGCAACGTCACCCTGAAGACCCTGGAGGGGTCGCTCCGCTTCACCATGGAGATCCTGTTCGCCGTCTTCGGGACCGACGACGCCACCCGGTCGGCCTCCGAGGCCCTCCTGCCGCACCTGCTGCCCATCGCCGCCGAGCTGGACCCGGAGAACACGGGCGGGGCCATGCTGCTCGGGGTGGACGGGGTGTGCGTGATCAGCCACGGGTCGTCGACCCCCACGGCCATGGTCAACGCCGTACGGGTGGCCCACGACCTGGCCCGCGGGGGGCTGGTGGACCACCTGGCCGCCGCGGTCCGGCCCGGCTGAGTCACCAGGAAATTGCCGCCGACCAGGGTGGTTCACGCGCCCGGGAGAGGAACCGGTATCATTCCTGCTGTCCCGACCGCCTGAGCACAGGAGCACGCGTGCCCGCTGAGACCCACATCGACCGAGGCCCGCTCGACCGTCAGGGCGTCTTCGAGCTGATCCGGGACCAGCTCGCCGACATCCTCGAGCGTGATCAAGCGACCATCGTCGAGGGCTCGTCCTTCGTCGAAGATCTCGACGCTGACTCGCTGGCCCTCATCGAGCTGGTCGAGGCGCTGGAGGAGGAGCTGGGGGAGCGCAGTGTCGGGTTCCGCATCGAGGACGAGGATCTCGAGGATCTCCGCACGGTGCGCGACGCCGTGGACTACGTCGTTGCCAAGCTCGGAGCCGGTTGACCGGCTGCTCGTGGACGGTGTCGAGGCAGGGACCAGGGCCCTGGCCCTGCGTCTCGGGCACCGCTTCGCCGATCCGGCGCTCCTGCAGCAGTCCCTGTCCCACCGGAGCTGGTGCGGGGAACAGGAAGGCGTCCCGTCCAACGAGCGCCTGGAGTTCCTGGGTGACGCCGTCCTCGGCCTGGTGGTGGCCCAGGACAGCTACCACCGGTTCCCCGACTTCCCCGAGGGTCGGCTGGCCAAGATCCGGGCGGCGGTGGTCAACGCCCGAGTGCTGGCCGAGGTGGCTGACGAGCTGGGTATCGGCGGGGTGCTCCTGCTCGGCAAGGGCGAGGAGGGCTCGGGCGGCCGCACCAAGGCGTCGATCCTGGCCGACGCCCTGGAGGCGGTCATCGGCGCCGTCTACCTCGACGCCGGCTGGCCGGCCGCCCAGCCGCTGGTGCTGCGCCTCCTGGGCGACCGGATCGACCACGCGGCGGCCGAGCCCGACGACTTCGACCACAAGAGCCGGCTGCAGGAGCTGACGGTGCGCCGGGGGGAAGGCACGCCGCACTACGCGGTGGAGGGCTCCGGGCCGGACCACGATCGCCACTACCGGGCCGAAGTGATGGTGAACGGGACGCGCCTGGGCGTGGGGGAGGGCACCTCGAAGAAGGACGCCGAGCAGGAGGCCGCCCGCATCGCCTGGCAGGAGCTGCACGAACAGGAGCTGGACGGTGCCTGAGCTGCCCGAGGTGGAGACGCTCCGCCAGGACCTGTCCAAGGAGGTGGTGGGCCGGCGCATCAAGGCGGTGTCGGTGGCCAACGGCCGCTCGGTGCGCCGGCACGCCAGCGCCAAGCACTTCCGGGCGTTGCTGGAGGGGCGGACCATCAAGTCGGTGTCGCGCCTGGGCAAGTACCTCCTCCTGGGATTGGACAGCGGCAACAGCCTGGTGGTGCACCTGGGCATGAGCGGCCAGCTCCTGCGGGTCAAGAGCGCCAAGGAGCCGAAGCCGAAGCACACCCACGTGGTGATCACCTTCACCCAGGGCGGGGAGCTGCGCTACGTGGACCCGCGCACTTTCGGCGAGATGTTCGTCTCGGTGCCGAAGCCCCCCGAGCCGCCGGCACCCGGCGGGCCGGCCGCCGCGCCGGCGAGCGCCTCCCTGTCGGGGCCGGCTTCGGACGGGGCGGCCGCCCGGCGGCAGGTCCACGAGCTGGCCCACCTGGGCTTCGATCCCATCGAGGACATGATGAGCTGGGACCGCTTCGCCGTGCTGCTGCGCCAGCACCGCACGGGCCTGAAGGCCCTGCTCATGGACCAGCAGTTCGTGGCCGGGATCGGCAACCTGTACTCCGACGAGATCCTCTTCGCCGCCGGCCTGCGTTACGACCGGCCGGCGGACGGGTTGTCCACCACCGAGACCCGGCGCCTCTACCGGTCCATGGTGGAGACGCTGGCCGAAGCCATCAAGCACCGGGGCTCGACCCTGGCCGACGAGCAGTACCGGGACCTCTTCGGGGAGGTCGGCGATTACCAGGGCAGCCACCAGGTGTACGACCGGGAGGGCCAGCCATGCCGCCGCTGCCGGAACACCATCGTGCGGGTGCGGGTGGGGGGGCGCTCCACCTTCTTCTGCGAGCACTGCCAGATCTGACGCTGCCGGATCGGACACTAGGGTCGACCCGATGTTCCTGAAGTCCCTCAGTATGAAGGGGTTCAAGTCGTTCGCCGACCCCACCGTCCTGGCGTTCGAGCCGGGGATCACGGTGGTGGTCGGCCCGAACGGGAGCGGCAAGTCCAACGTAGTGGACGCCGTCACCTGGGTGCTGGGGGCCCAAGGCCCGCGCTCGCTGCGCTCCCAGAAGATGGAGGACGTGATCTTCGCCGGCACGACCAGCCGGCCGGCGCTGGGACGGGCCGAAGTCTCGCTGACCATCGACAACGGCTCGGGCAAGCTGCCGGTGGACATGGCCGAGGTGACCATCACCCGCACCCTGTTCCGCTCGGGCGACAGCGAGTACGCCATCAACGGCACGCCCTGCCGGCTGCTCGACATCCAGGAGCTGTTGAGCGACTCGGGGGTGGGCCGCCAGCAGCACATGATCATCGGCCAGGGACAGCTCGATACCGTGCTGAACGCCCGGCCGGAGGACCGCCGGGCGGTGATCGAGGAGGCGGCTGGGGTGCTGAAGCACCGGCGGCGACGGGAGCGGGCCGAGCGGCGCCTGGCCGCCACCCAGGAGAACCTGGAGCGCCTGGGCGACCTGGTGCGTGAGGTCCGCCGGCAGATCCGCCCGCTGGAGCGCCAGGCCGCCGCTGCCCGCTCCTACACGAACCTGGCCGCCGAGCTGCGCTCGGTCCGCCTCCACCTGGCCGGCGCCGAGCTGGCCGAGCTGTCGGCCCGCCGCGCCGCCGCCGAGGAGGGGCTGGCGACCGTGGGGCTCGAGCAGCAGGACCTGCAGGAGGCCCTGGCCGCCCTGGACGAGGAGGCCACGGCCACCGCCGCCGTCCTCTCCTCCAGCCGGGAGGTCGACCTAGCCTCGGCCCTCGGCCGGGTGCAAGGGCTGGTGGAGCGGACGCGGGGCACGGCCGGGGTGTTGCGGGAGCGAGCCCGGGGGCTGGCCACCGCCCTCGACGCCGCGGCCGACGTGGACGTGGTGTCCACCCTGGAGGCCGAGGGCGCCCGGCTGGCCGACGAGCTGGCCTCGGCCGAGGCGGCCCAGGCCGCCCTGGCACCCGAGCACGACGACCTGGCCGCCGCCGCCGCCGACCTGGCCGGGGACGAGCGGGTCCACCACGAGACCTGGGGGGACGGGTCCGACCGGCACGTGGCCGAGGAGGTGCTCTCCCGGGCCCGGAACCGGCTCGAGCTGTTGCGGCGGGCCCTGGAGCAGGACCGCAGGGCCCTGGCCGGGATGGACGACCGGGCAGCCGCCTTGGCCCGGCGTGAGGCGGTGCTGGCCGCCGCCCACGGCGAGCTGGCCGAGCGGGCCCAAGCCCTCGAAGAGGAGGCGGACCGGCTGGCCGAGGCCGCCCGGGCAGCCGAGGCGGCAGCCGAGGCGGCACGTCGCCGGGCCGAGCAGGCCGAGCAGGAGGCCCACCTGGCCGAGCAGCAGCGGCACCGCTCGGCGGCCCGAGCCGAGGCCCTGGCCCGGGCCCTCCACGAGCTGGAGGGGGCCGGTGGCCGGGAGGCGCTGGCCGGGGTGGACGGGGTGGTCGGCTCCCTGGTGGACCTGGTGGCCATCGACCCGGGGTGGGAGGCGGCCTTCGAGGCGGCCGCCGGAGCCTCGGTGGCGGCGGTGGTGGTCGACGGGCGCTCGGCGGCCCGCGAGGCCCTGGCCCGCCTGCACACCCGGGGGGCCACCGGCGCGTTGCTAGCCACCGGCGGCGGTGCCGCCCGCAGTCGCCTCGATGAGCTCGGCCGGGATCTGCCCCCGGAGGCCGAGCCGGTGCGGCCGCACGTGCGGTCCCGGGCCGGCACCGCTCCGGGAGTGAGTGCCGTGCTCGACACCCTGCTCGGACGGGCGGTGCGGGTGGCCGGCTGGGAGCAGGCGGTCGACCTGGCCCTGGACCGGCCCGACCTGGTGGTGGTGACCGGAGAGGGCGACCGCTTCGCCGACTCCGGGTGGCGGGTGCGCTCGGCCAAGGGCGTGGTGACCGCCGCCGCGGTGGAGGAGGCCCAGCAGCGGGCCGACGCGGCGGCGGCGCGGGCCGACGCGGCGAGCGAGCAGCTGGCCGTGGCCCGGCG
>JASHWO010000042.1 GCA_030044045.1 Acidimicrobiales bacterium | reverse complement strand
CGGCGGAGCCCGCCGGCACCGGGGACGCCGGGCGGGGCCGGACGGCGTTGCGCCGCCACGACACCTCCATGAGCGCCCCGCCCAGCCCGGAGTCGGCCACCCGCCAGCGGCCCCCGGTGGTGCGCACCACCGAGTCGGCGATGGCCAGCCCCAGCCCGGCCCCGCCCGCCCGGTCGCTGGCCCGGCGGAACCGGTCGAACAGGCGCCCCCGCTCCCCGGGCGGGATCCCGGGCCCGCTGTCCTCCACCGTGAGCACGGCCCGCCCCCCCTGGGTGCCGGCCGAGACCCGGACCTGGCCGCCGGCCGGCGTGTAGCGGCAGGCGTTGTCGATGAGGGTCCCGGCCAGCCGGTCGACCCACTCCGGGGCGGCGTCCACCCAGGCCGGCCCGTCCCCCACCTGTACCGTCTCCAGGGCCAGCCCCCGGGCGCCGGCCACGGCGGCGAACCGCTCGGCGCAGCCCTCCGCCACCGCCGCCAGGTCCACCGGCTGGTGGGGCGGCGGGGGCGGCGCCGAGTCGAAGCGGGCCAGCCACAACAGATCCTCCACGATCCGCTGCAGCCGGCTGCTCTCCCGGGCCACGTGGTGCAGGGTCTCGGCGGCGTCAACGGGGTCGGCAGGGTCGGCGGCGCCGCCCGGGCCGGTGCGGGCCAGCTCGATCTCGGCCTCGATCACGGTCAGCGGGGTGCGCAGCTCGTGGGAGGCGTCGGCGGTGAAGTCGAGCAGCCGCCGGCGGGCCTGCTCCACCGGGGCCAGAGCCTGCAGGCCGATCACCAGCGACCCCACGAAGACGGCCACCAGCACCACCGGCCCCATGACCAGCTCCCCGACGAAGAGCACGCCCTCGATGTGGGACGAGCCGGCCATGTCCTGCCCGGCCACCAGCCAGCCGCCCCGGAACGGGAGCGCCGCCACCCGGTAGGTCACGCCGCCGACCGCCGCGCTCACCGGTGCGGCGGTGCTGGCCCGACCCCCGGGCAGGGGCGGGCTGTCGGCGGTGAGGATGGTCGGCGCCCCATGCGGCGGGAGCCACCAGAGGAAGATGGGCTCGCCGTCGGTGCCCTGGTCGTCGGGGGCCACGCCGGCGGCCAGCGGCTCGGGCGACCGGGCCACGTCCACCAGCCGCTCGTTCAGCCGCTGGTCCACCTCCCACAGCACCCGCCGGGACAGGAAGGCGTCGAGGGCGCCGGCGGCCAGGACGGACACGACGGCGATGACCAGGGTGGCCACCGCCGCCACCCGGGCGGCGTGGGCCAGGTGGGGCCGGGCCCGGGCCCGGTGGGGCTGCCGGGTCACGGGCCCACCAGGCGGTAGCCGATGCCCCGCACCGTCTCGATGCGCACCGAGCTGCCGGCCAGCTTCGACCGGAGGCGGGCCAGGTGCACGTCGATGGTGTTCGACCCCACCGCCTCGGCCTCGTCGTCCCACACCTGCAGGGCGATCGAGCGCCGCTCCACCACCGCCGGGTGGCGGCGCAGCAGCAGCTCCAGGATGGCCCGCTCCCGGCCGGTCAGCCCCAGGTCGGCCCCGTCGCGCCGGACCAGGCGGGCCGCGGGGTCGAACACCAGGTCGCCCAGGGCCAGCACCGGCCCCAGGGCCACCGCCGGCCGGCGCTGGAGCGCCCGCAGGCGGGCCAGCAGCTCGGCGAACTCGAAGGGCTTCACCAGGTAGTCGTCGGCCCCGGCGTCGAGCCCCTCCACCCGGTCGGCGGTGGTGTCGCGGGCGGTCAGCAGCAGCACCGGCACCCCGGACCCCCGTCGCCGGACCTCCCGCAGCACCTCCAGCCCCGACCGGCCCGGCAGGCGCCAGTCCAGCACGGCCAGCTCGTAGTCGTAGCCCTGCAGGTAGCGGAGGGCCCGGTCGCCGTCGGCCACCGCGTCGACCACATAGCCGCTCCGGCGCAGGCCCCGCTCCAGCACCGAGCGGAGCCCCGGGTCGTCCTCGGCGACGAGGACCCGCACGGTCAGGGGCCGGGGCGGCCGGTGACCGCCCAGTGGAGCAGCCGGGCCTGGCTCTCCACCAGGGCGCTGGTGCGGATCCCCCAGTACTCGAAGCCGTGCCGGTGGGCGGCCACGCTGGCGTACATGGCCACCAGGGCCCCGGCCACCGCCATCGGGTCGGACCCGGCCGGAGACCCCTCCATCACCTTGGCCAGGGCCACCGTCACCCCGTTCAGCGCGTGGACCCGCAGCCCGCGCAAGGTGGCGTCGCCCTCCTCGGTGGCCAGGTCCACCACCCGGAACACCGCCCGGTTGGCCTCCCAATAGTCGAGGAACCCCTCGGTCACGGCCAGGGCCGTCTGCCAGCTCGCCCCCTCCGACCAGTCGCCGGCCACCAGCTCGGCCAGCTCGACCGCCTCGGCCACCATCTCCCCGGCCAGCACCCCGATGGCCTGCTCCACGTTCTCGAAGTACTGGTAGAAGGTGGCCGGCGAGGTCCCGGCCCGGCGGGCGATGTCGATCACCTTCACCGACCGCCAGGGGGTGGCGGTCAGCAGCTCCACCGTGGCGTCGAGCAGCTTCTGCCGGGTGGCCAGGCCGCGCTGGCCGGGGATGCGGCCGTCGGTCGTCGCCGGCTGCTGGGAGGGCGGGGCCATCGCCCGCCAACAGTAGTTTGGCCGGCGTGACCGGCTCCCGGCAGCCGCCGGACGCCGGTCCCGGCCCACCGCCGCGGCCACCGCGGTGGTGCCCGCCCGAGCTGGCCCGGACGGTCCCGGACTGGAACGCGTTCTCGGCGTTATCCTGGCCCGATGCAGACGGCGCTCCGGCCACTGACCAGGGCCCAGCAGGCGCGCCGCCAGCGGGTGATCGACGCCGCCATGGACCTCGGCCTGGAGGGAGGCTACGAGGCGGTCCAGATGCGGGACGTGGCTGCCCGGGCCGACGTGGCCATGGGCACCGTCTACCGCTACTTCACCTCGAAGGACCATCTCCTGGCGGCCACCCTGGTCCACTGGGTGGAGTTGCTCGACGCCCGCCTCTCCCAGCAGCCGGCCCGCGGGGCGGGGCCGGCCGAGCGGGTGCTCGACGTGCTCGACCGAGCGTTGCGGGCCATGGGTCGCCAGCCGAAGCTGGTCACCGCCGTCTTCACCTCGCTGTCGTCGCCCGACCCGGGGGCGGTGGCCTGCCAGCAGCAGATCACCGTGCTGATGGAGGGCATCATCACCCGGGCCATCGGCGAGCCCCAGCCGCCCGACCCGGCCGAGCGCTCCCGCATCATCGGCCACGTGTGGTACTCGGCCTTGGTCGGCTGGATCAACGGCTGGTCCACCATGGCCCGGGTCTACGACGAGCTGGCGGTGGCCGTCGGGCTGCTGCTGCCCAAGGACCTCCAGGACCGCCTCTAGAACGTGTTGCAACTCGGCGCGGGGCGTGGTCGAATGCGGTCGACCGACACCTGAGGGAGGGACCATGCGCGGCGCCATCTGCACCACCACCGGGAGCGAGACCGTCGAGGTGGTCGACGACCTCTCGGTCGGCGACCCGGGACCCGGAGAGGTGCGGGTCCGCGTTCACGCCGCCGGCATCTGCCACTCCGACCTGTCCGGCATGAACGGCACCCTCCCCCAGATGGCGCCCTTCGTGCCCGGCCACGAGGGCGCCGGCGAGGTGGTGGCCGTGGGCGAGGGGGTGACCGCGACCACGGTGGGCGACCACGTGATCGTGGCCTGGAACCCGCCCTGCGGCCGGTGCACGGCCTGCCGGCGGGGCCAGCCGAACCTCTGCGTGGACATCTTCTTCGCCATCGCCGGGGCCGCCCGCTTCTCCCGCGCCGGCGGCGGCGTGTTCGGCTTCGCCGGCACCGGCACCTGGGTGGAGGAGATGGTCCTGCCCGAGCAGGGCGTAGTGGTGGTCCCCCCGGACGTGCCCTACGAGATCGGCGCGCTCATTGGTTGCGGCGTCACCACCGGGGTGGGGGCTGCCGTCAACACGGCCAGGGTCGCCGTCGGCGCCACGGTGGTGGTGTTCGGCTGCGGCGGGGTGGGCATCTCGGCCATCCAGGGGGCCCGCCTCTGCGGCGCCGCCGAGATCGTGGCCGTGGACACCGCGCCCGGCAAGCTGGACCAGGCCCGGCAGTTCGGCGCCACCCACGCCGTGCACCCCGACGACCTGGCCGGCGCCCGCGACGAGGTCACCGGGGGCGAGGGGTTCGACTACGCCTTCGAGTGCATCGGCATCGCCCCCACCTTCCGGGCCGCCTGGGACGCCACCCGGCGCGGCGGCACCACCACCATCGTGGGGGCGGGGTCGGCCGAGTCCCACCTCGAGCTGAACGGCTTCGAGCTCTTCTTCACAGAGAAGCGGCTGCTCGGCAGCTACTACGGCAGCGCCGACGTGCGCACCGAGTTCCACCGCCTCATCCGCCTCTGGCGGGCCGGCCGGCTCGACCTGGAGGCCATGGTCAGCAACCGGTTCGGGCTGGAGGGGATCAACGACGGCATCCAGGCGCTGCAGCGGGGCGAGGTCGTCCGCCAGATCGTCACCATCTGACCGTCCGGGCCGGGTTATGGTGTCCGCCGTGCACGGCGGGCCCGCGACCATCGAGGTACGGGGCCTCACCAAGCGCTTCGGCAGCGTCGCCGCGGTCCGGGGCCTCGACTTCACCGTGCAGCCCGGCCGGGTCACCGGGTTCCTGGGACCGAACGGCGCCGGCAAGACCACCACCCTGCGCATGGCGCTGGGGCTGGTGAACCCCACCTCGGGCACGGCCACCATCAACGGCCGGCGCTACCGCGACCTGCCCGACCCCACCCGCCAGGTCGGCGCCGTGCTGGAGGCCACCAGCTTCCACCCGGCCCGCCGGGCCCGGGCCCACCTGCGGATGATGGCCATGGCCGTCGGGGTGGAGGAGGAGCGCCGGGTCGACGAGGTGCTGGACCTGGTGGGCCTGGCCGGCGACGCCCGGCGGAAGGTAGGCGGGTTCTCGATGGGCATGCGTCAGCGGCTGCAGCTGGCCGGTGCCCTGCTCGGCGATCCCCAGGTCCTCATCCTGGACGAGCCGTCGAACGGGCTCGACCCCCAGGGGATCGCCTGGCTGCGGCAGTTCATGCGCCACCTCGCCTCCGAGGGGCGCACCGTGCTGGTCTCGTCGCACCTACTGGCCGAGATGGCCCAGACCGTCGATGACGTGGTGATCGTGTCCCAAGGCGAGCTCCGGGCGCAAGGGCCGCTGGCCACGCTGGCCTCGCAGGCCCACTCCTCGATGCGGGTTCGCACGCCCGAGCCGGACCGGCTGGCGGCGGTGGTGCACGCCGCCGGGTTCGTCCCCCGGCCAGCGGCGCCGGGCGTGGTGATCGTGGACGGCGCCGCCCCCGAGCAGCTCGGGCCGGTGCTGGCGGCCAACCAGCTCGTGATCTACGAGCTGGTCCAGGAGAGCCAGGATCTCGAGTCGTTGTTCCTCGGCCTGACCACCTCGCTGGGGGCGACCGCCCCGGGGCCGGCCGCGCCGGGGGTCACCTCACTGGGGGCGGCGCAGTGACCCGGCTGGTGCGCGCCGAGCTCTACAAGATGCGCACCACGCCCGGGCTCTGGGTGCTGCTGATCGTGACGCTGGTGCTCACCGCGCTGGGCATCATCTCCACCTTCTTCATCACCGTCGACCACCACACCGTGTTCACCGCCCCGGTGACGGCCATCGGGATGCGGAACCTCCTGGGGTCCGGCTACGAGCCGGGGGTGCTCCTGGCCCCGGTGCTGGGGGTGTTGTGCATCACCACCGAGTACCGCCAGAAGCTGCTCTCCCTCACCCTGCTGGTCGCCCCCCGCCGGGAGCAGGTCCTGGTGGCCAAGGTGCTGACCTCGGTCGTCTGGAGCCTCTTCCTGGGGGTCGCTGCCCTGGTGCTGGTGGCCGCCATGGGCATCCCCCTCTACCTGTCCCAGGGCGGGGTGCTGTCCACACTGCTGCACCAGGTCGGGCCGGTGGTCCCCGGGCTCCTGGGGGCCTACGCCTTGCTGGCCGTGTTCGGCATGGGCGTCGGCACGCTGCTGCGCAACCAGGTGGCGGCGGTGATCCTCACCATTGCCCTGGCGCTGGTGCTCGAGCCCATCATCGTCGTGCTGGTGCACAACATCTTCCACGTCGACCTCAACTGGCTGCCGTCCCGCTCGACGGCAGCCCTGGCCGGCGGCCTCACCCACGGGGCCAACGACGGCGCCGGGCCGCCGCTGAGCTGGTGGCTGGGCGGCCTGGCCCTCCTGGCCTGGGGGGTGGGGACGGCCGCGATCGGCTACTTCACCACCTTTCGCCGCGACGTCACCTGAGGTCGAGCTCGTCGAACGGCCCGTGCTCGACGTCGGCCGCCGGGTCGCCGTGGACCACCACCCGCAGGCGGGCTGGCGGGTCGTAGCCGCCCTCCCGCTCCCACCGCAGGACCCCGGCGACGAGGGTGAACCGGTCGAGGCGGACCGGGCCGTGACCGTCGCCGGCGTCGTCGTAGGCGGCCCCGGCGGCGGTGCCGTCGGCGGCCGGGAAGCAGTGCACCGCCGGGCGGAGCGGCTCGTGGCCCGCCGACAGCGGGCCCCGGTGCCGCCCGTCGTCCAGGGGGAGGACCGACCCGGCCCGCACCAACACCAGCGGGTGGCCGAGGGGCGCCGCCAGGTCCACCGTCCGGCCCCCCTCCAGGAGGGTGGTCCCGTCCCGGTCGCCGTCGCGCCCGACCCCGCGCCCCGACCCACCACCAGTCCCGTTCGCCGCAGCCCTGGCCCTGGCCCTGGCCCTGGTGGCACCGTCCCCGGCCCCGTCCAGCGGGCGCCAGTGGTACCAGCGGCCCTCGGGCAGGGGTACCGCCCGGCCACCGGCCCCCTCCTCGCTGACCGGGGCCACCAGCAGGGCGTCGCCCAGGAGGTAGGCGTCGTCGCACCAGGGTCCCCGGCCGGTGGGCCACGACAGCGGACGCACCAGCGGCTGGCCGGCCCGGCTGGCCTCGTGGGCCAGCGTGTAGAGGTACGGCAGCAACCGGTAGCGGAAGCGGATCAGCTCGTCGATCATCCCCCGGAAGGGCTCGGGGAACCGCCAGGGCTCCCGGTTCGGCGAGCCCATCACGCAGTGGGTGCGGCAGAACGGCATCAGCACGGCCATCTCCAGCCAGCGGACGAAGAGCTCGGGATCGGGGATGCCGCTGAACCCGCCGGTGTCGGAGCCGGTGTAGGGCACCCCGGAGAGACCCAGGCCGATGGCCGTGGGGATCTGCTGGCGCAGCCCGGCCCAGCTCGACTCGATGTCCGCCGTCCAGTTCCAGGCCCAGCGCTGCAGGCCGGCCCACCCCGAACGGGAGAGCACCCAGGGCCGGCGCTCCGGCCGGGCCGCCGCCTGAGCCTCCCATCCCACCCGGTTCATCAGGTGGCCGTAGACGTTGTGGCACTGGCGGTGGTCGCCGCCCCGCCCCTCGGCCGCATGCGGCGTGCCCCGGGGCAGCGTGCGGTCCCCCCAAAGGGTGATGGAGGTCGGCTCGTTCATGTCGTGCCAGATGCCGGCGACGCCCTGGTCGAGCAGGCGGCGGTAGTGCCCGCCCCACCAGACCCGGGTGGCCGGGTCGGTGAAGTCGGGGAAGGCCGCCCGGCCCGGCCAGACCACGCCCACCAGCGGCTCGCCCCGCTCGTCGGGCAGGCTCCGCTGGTCGAAAAGAAAGTGGCCGGCGGCCGCCCCCTCCCGGTAGACGTCGTACTCGGGGTCGATCTTCACCGCTGGGTCCACGATGGCCACCAGGCGGGTGCCCCGGCCGGCCAGGTCGTCGGCCAGCCGGGGCAGGTCCGGGAACCGGGCCGGGTCCACGGTGAAGATGCGGTAGCCCTCCATGTGGTCGATGTCGAGGTGCACGGCGCTGAGCGGCACCTCCTCGTCCCGGAAGCCGTCGGCCACCTCCCGCACGTCGGCCTCGGTCTTGTAGCCCCACTTGCACTGGTGGTAGCCGAGCGACCAGCGGGGCGGCAGGGGCGGCCGGCCGGTGAGCTCGCTGTAACGGTCGAGCAGGAGCGGTAGCGGGCCGGCGGCCACGTAGTGGCGGAGCACCCCGCCGGCGAAGGCGGCCTCGACCCGCTCTCCGGTGACCCGCACCACCGCCTCGTAGGGGTTGTCGTAGAAGGCCAGCACGTCGCCGTCCGGGTGCAGGCCGACCGTGACGGGCACCCCGCAGTAGAGCGGATCCTGGCCCGGCCCCCAGGCACCGCCGGGATCGCGGTTCCACAGGCGATGGGTGGCGCCGCGCAGGTCCACCGGTCCCGCCTGCTCGCCGAGGCCGGCCACCCGCTCGCCCGGGCGTAGGGCCTCCCGGGCCGTGCGGGTGGCGCCGCGGCGCAGCGGCGGCAGCTCGTGACGGAGCAGCGTGCCGTCGGGCCGGCGGATCCAGAGGTCGCCGTCCTCCCCCACCTCGACCCGGAGGCCGGCGGTGCTGGCCGCGGCGCCGGTGGGGCCAGCCGCGGCGCCGTCGGCGGCCACCGAGCCCGCAGTGGCACCGGCCGCTCCCGGCGTGCCCACCGTCACCTCCACGTCGGGCGCCGGACCGACCAGCTCCCCGGCCAGGGCCCAGGGCAGCGGCTCCTCGCCCGGGCCCCAGGTGAGCCGCACCAGATCCTCCCGGAGGAAGCGCACCTCCAGCTCGGCCTCGGCGAACCAGCAGAGGAGCCCCCCGTCCACGGCGGCGGCCGAGAGCAGCCGGCCGGGGGTGCGGGTCACCGCCGGCCCGCCCTCGGCCTGCCGGTCCCGGCGCCCCCGGGCGGCGGTGCGGAAGGAGTTGGTCACGATGGCGGCGGCGGTGTCCGGACCCAGGTCGACCACCTCGCGCGCCGCCAGCACCGTCTTCATCGCCAGGCGGCGGATCGAGCTGCTCTCCCCGGCCACCCCGGCTACCGCCGGTCCACGATGCCGCGGACGAAGGCGGCCTGGCCGGCGTGGGCCAGGTCGTCGGCGATCACGCTGACCAGCCGCACCCCCAAGGTGACCGGCGGGTCCCAGGAGGTGTCCACCACCCGGTCGAGGTCGGCGTCGTCCAGGCCGGACACGTAGCGCACCGTGCGCTGGTGGACGGCGTCGTAGTACCCGGCCAGCAGGTCGGCGGTGGCCCGCACCGAGCCCACGTCGTCCGGGCCGTGGCCGTAGCCGGTGTCCCCGGGGTCCAGCGGCAGGTCGAAGCGGCCGGCCCACCCCTCGGCGGTCCAGGCCTGCTCCTGCCCGGTCACCGCCGACACGTGGTCGTCCTGGATGCGGGTGAGGTGCCAGACCAGCCAGGCGATGGAGTTCGCCTCCGGGTCGAGCCGGACGGCGAGCTGCTCGGGGGTGAGCCCCTGGACCGCCGGGTGCACGGCGTCGCGCACCCGCTGGAAGGCGTCGACGAGCTGTTCGGCGATGCGCATCCCCCGACCTTAGGGCCCCGGCGGGCGGGTAGTGCGGGCCTGCCGCCCCTCGAGCGCCCCCCGGCCCGCTCTGCCCACCCGCCGGCCCCTGCTGCTCGAGTAACGTCGGGCGACACCCCTCCTGGCGTTGCGGGGTGGCCACCGCACGGGGAGGCGAACCATGACCACGTGGAGCGGTTTCGGGTGGGGCTCCCGCCAGCCGTTGCACGAGCCGCCACACTCCACCCCGCTCGACGACGGGCAACCGGCCGGCGCCACGCCCCGGGCGGTCACCTGGGCCATGAAGTACCACCGTCACCTGCAGTTCGGCCACGACGGCGGGGGCGACACCGAGCACGTCCTCGGGGAGGGGGACGGCACCGTCTACGCATTGGGCGACGGGGTGAAGTGGTACATGGTGGGGCGCCTGGTCGGCGAGAGCCCGGACGGTTCGGTCTACTGCCTGGTCGCCTCGATCGATGCCGAGGACTTCGGCTTCTACGCGTCCGGCGTCACACCGGCCACAGCGGTGTTCTCGGCGACGAAGCACCCCACGCTGTGCGCCGTCTACGAGGGGCGGGACGGCCCGTCGAACGTCACCGACGTCTACCACTACCGGCGGGGCCGGGACATCCCCGAGGAGTACCTGCCACCCAGCCCGTACGTCCGCTTCGACTCGCCCCTGGGGTGAGCAGCCACCAGCGCCGGGCACCAGCGCCCAAGCCCGGAGCCGGCCCGGGCGGGGATTCAACCCGGGGCGAGCACCGACCGGTCGCCGGACCGGAGCCCCTGGACCAGGCGGCGGAAGGCGCCGGCCGAGTCACAGCCGTCGGCATCGGTGTCGAGCCAGCGGACGCTCCCGTCAGCCCGCTCCCGGTCGAGG
>JASHWO010000041.1 GCA_030044045.1 Acidimicrobiales bacterium | reverse complement strand
CGGGCGGCGCGGCCCACCTGCCCGGCATGCTCGCCGCGGTCACGCCCCTCCCGGTGGTCGGGGTGCCGGTGGCCCTGGCCACCATGGACGGGCTCGACTCGTTGCTGTCGATGGTCCAGATGCCCAGGGGCGTGCCGGTGGCCACCGTGGCGGTGAACGGCGGAGCCAACGCCGGGCTGCTGGCCGTGCGTATCCTGGCCACGGCCGACCCCGAGCTGGCCGCCGCCGTGGCCGCCCACCAGCAGGATCTGGCCGAGCAGGCCCGGGCCCAGGACCGGGGGCTGGCCACGCCCGGCTGAGTTGCCAGCCCCGCATGGGGCCCCAACCCCATGCTCCTCCGGTGCGTGGGGACCCCAACCCCACGCCCGGCTGAGCCGGCAGGCCGGGCCGGCACCGGGGAGCGCCGCCGGGCGCTACCGTCGCGGCATGCCGACGCTCGCCGAGCGGCTGGGGTACCCGGCCGACGCCAAGCTCCTCATCATCAACGCCGACGACCTCGGCTTCTGCCACTCGGCCAACGTGGGCATCTACGAGTGCCTCCACACCGGGCTGGTGACCAGTGCCACGCTCATGGTGCCCTGCCCGTGGGCCCGGGAGGCGGCCGCCCGGTACCGGGGCGAGGACGTGGGGGTCCACCTCACCGTCAACGCCGAGTGGGAGCTCTACCGCTGGGGGCCGATCACCCACGCCCCCTCCCTGGTGGGAGGCGACGGCGGCTTCCCCCGCACCACCGAGGACGTCTGGGAGCACGCCGACCTGGACGAGGTGCGGCGGGAGTGCCGGGCCCAGATCGAGCGGGCCATCCTGTGGGGCTTCGACGTCAGCCACATCGACGCCCACATGGGCACGCTGCAGTTCCGGCCGGAGTTCTTCGACGCCTACCTCGACATGGCCGTCGAGTTCCGCCTGCCTCTCCGCATGGCTGGCCGGCGGATGGAGGAGTACATGGGGTTCCCGGCCCGCGACGTGGCCGCCGAGGCCGGGGTGGTATTCACCGACGAGCTGCTGTTCGTGCCCGGCGTGGGCACCCGGTCCATGTTCGAGCACCACCTGGGGCGGCTGAAGCCCGGGGTGACCGAGATGCACGTCCACCCGGCGGTGGACAGCCCCGAGCTCCGGGCCATCGCCGCCGACTGGGAGGACCGGGTGGACGACTACCGCCTGGCTTGCGAGGACGGCTTCCTGCGCCAGGCGGTCGAGGAGGCGGGGGTCACGCTGTTGGGCTTCCGGGCGTTGCGCCAACTGGCCCGCGACGGCGGGTGACCGGCGGCGCCCACCGGCCGGCGCCCACCCAGCGACGGCGGGTGCCGGGCCCGGTGCGCTGGCGCGGGTTCCTGGTCGTGCTGCTGGCGCTGGCCGTGGCGGCGGCGGTGGCCCTGATCCTGGCCCAGAGCGCCGGCGCCATCCACCTTCGCATCCTGGGCTGAGTATTTGGCCCGCCCGGGCACCCCAACCCGGGCTCCTCCGGGACGTGGGGCCCCTGCCCCACGCCGGCTGTCGTCACTTGGCCCGCCCGGTCAGGGGATACGGGCGAAGAGGTCGTCCTCCACCGTGCCCGCCGGCGCCTCGCCCACCCGGCTCCGGGCCAGGAAGTAGTCGTCGAAGGGGTGGATGGTCCGGAGGACCTCCGGCGGCAGCCCGAACCAGAAAGGGGAGGTCGGGTCCACCTGCGTGGCGTGGGCCCGCAAGGCGTCGCCCCGCACGTCGGCGAAGCCGGCCAGGTCCACCGCGGTCGACACCGGCTCGTCCGCCGCCTCCTGCAGCCGCTCCCGCCACCGCTCGTCGAACGGCGACTCCAAGCCCAGCTCCACGAACTTCTCGTGCATGGCCAGCATGCGCTGCCGCGGCCACAACGTGTAGTACAGCTTCATCGGCGCCCAGGCCGGCCCGGCCTCCGAGTACCGGTCGGGGTCGGCCGCCGCCGCCCAGGCCGCCACCGAGATCTCGTGCACCCGCAGGTGGTCGGGGTGCGGGTACTGGCGCTGCTCTTCCGGGTAGGTGACCATCACCTGGGGTCGCGCCCGGCGGATCTCGGCCACCAGCCGGCCCACCGCCACCTCCAGCGGCACGTTGGCGAAGGCGTCCGGGTGGGCATTGGCGTCGGTGCCGGGCATGCCCGAGTCCCGGTAACCCAGGCGCACCACCTCGTCGTAGCCGATGATGGCCGCCGCCCGGTCCAGCTCCTCCTGGCGGACCTCGGCCAGGCGGGCCCGCACCTCGGGGGTGTCCATGGCCGGGTTCAGCACGTCACCGGCCTCGCCCCCGGTGCAGCACACGAGGACCGTCCGCACCCCGGCTGCGTGGTAGCGGGCCACCGTGCCGGCCCCTTTCGACGACTCGTCGTCGGGATGGGCGTGGACGGTCAGCAGGCACCGCGGCTCGGGCATCGGTGGGAGGCTATCGGCCCGGACGGGCGGGGTTTGCCACGGGGATGGCCAGCCGACCCGGGCGTGCCCCGCCGGCGTGCCGCGGGGCTTATGCTCGCGGGAGGCGGACGTGCGCCGACAGGAGGGCAGAAGCGTGCCGGGCGTGTGGCAGCGTACGAAGAACATCTTCCGGGCCAAGGCCAACAAGGTGCTGGACAAGCACGAGGACCCCCGGGAGACGCTGGACCTCTCCTACGAGCAGCAGCTCGACAGCCTCCAGAAGGTGCGCCGCAGCGTGGCCGACGTGGCCACGGCGCGCAAGCGCATCGAACTGCAGGCCGGCCAGCTCCAGAAGCAGGCGGACAAGCTCCAGGAGCAGGCCAAGGCCGCCCTCGGCCAGGGCAACGAGGACCTGGCCCGGGAGGCCCTCTCCCGCCGGGCGGCCCTCGGCGAGCAGCTCACCGACCTGAAGAACCAGCACGACCAGGTGGTCGAGCAGGAGGACAAGCTGGTCCAGACCTCCCAGCGCCTCCAAGCCCAGGTGGAGCAGTTCCGCACCCGCAAGGAGACGCTGAAGGCCAGCTACACGGCGGCCGAGGCCCAGACGAAGGTCGGCGAGGCCGTCTCCGGCATCTCCTCCTCCATGGGCGACGCCGGGGCGGCCATGCAGCGGGCCCAGGACAAGATCGCCGGCATGCAGGCCCGGGCCGGGGCCATCGACGAGCTGCTGGCCTCGGGGGCCCTGACCAACCTGGACACCCCGGTCGACGACATCCAGGCCCAGCTCGACAGGGTGTCCGCCACCTCTCAGGTCGACAACGACCTGGCCGCCCTGAAGGCCGAGCTGGGCACGGCCGGCCCCGCCGGGGCGCTCCCCTCCACCGCCGGGGCGGGCGACATCGACGAGAAGGCAGCCGACGGCGAGGTGGTGGAGCAGCCGGAGGGCGCGGCCGCTGCCGAGGGCGGGGGGGCGAGCTGATGTCCGCCGCCCACAACATCCCCAGCGACCGCGGGCTCACCACCCGGATGTTCCTGACCGGGCTGTTCCTGGTCGTGCTCTACGCCGTGTTCGGCGCCGTCATCTGGGCCATCTTCAACTCGCTGGCCATCGTGTTCGTGCTCGTCTTCGGGCTGCTGTTCTGCCAGTACTGGTTCTCCGACCGCATCGCCCTGTGGGGCATGCACGGGCGCATCGTCACCCCCGAACAGGCGTCCGAGCTGCACGGCGCGGTGGACCGGCTCTGCGCGCTGGCCGACATGCCGAAGCCGCGGGTGGCCATCGCCGACACCGACATCCCGAACGCCTTCGCCACCGGGCGCAGCCCGAAGGCGGCGGTGGTGTGCGCCACCACCGGCCTGCTCCGCCGGCTGGACGAGCCGGAGGTGGAGGCGGTACTGGCCCATGAGCTCTCCCACGTGGCCCACCGCGACGTAGCGGTCATGACCATCGCCAGCTCGCTGGGGGTCCTGGCCGGTCTCCTCACCCGAGTGATGTTCTTCGCCGGCCTGTTCGGTGGGGGCGGCCGGGGCGGGAACAACCAGAGCGCCTCGCAGCTCGCCCTCATCGAGATGATGGTGATGCTGGTCTCGGTGGTGGTCTACGCGGTGAGCTTCCTGCTCACCCGGGCCCTCTCCCGCTACCGGGAGCTGGCCGCCGACCGGTCCGGGGCCATCCTGATCGGCCGCCCCTCGGTGCTGGCCTCGGCCCTGGTGAAGGTCACCGGCGAGATGAGCCGCATCCCCACCCGGGACCTGCGCCACGCCGAGCCGTTCAACGCCTTCTTCTTCACCCCGGCGGCCACCGCTCCCCGGCCCGGCGGGGGCGGCCAGGGCGGCAGCTTCACCCTCAGCTCGCTCTTCTCGACGCACCCGACGCTGGAGCGCCGGCTGGCCCAGCTCGCCGAGCTGGAGACCCAGCTCGGCCGCCCGCATTGACCGGCCGCGGCAGCGGGCGCCGGGAGGGGCGGTAGCCCGACGTGGGACTGCTCGACACCCTGCTGGGGCGCACCAAGCCGGTCAAGGCCAACCTCGACGCCCTCTTCGCCCTGCCCTCGGCCGCGGTCACCCTGGAGACGGCGGCCGGGCTGGTCCTCTCCGGCCGGGCCGGGGTGTGCTGGAAACCGCCGGCCGGGCGGCCAGCCGAGGACGTGCAGCGGGAGATCGGCGAGCTCCTGGCCATCCCCGACGATGCCATCCCCGACGATGCCAGCCCCGACGGCGGCACCCTGGGCGGCGGCGCGACCGGTGCCGGCGGGACCCCGGCGGGGGGCACGGCACCGGTCCCGGCGGCCGAGGGCGGGGTGGGCTCCCTGACCCAGGCCGAGGACGCCTACGGCTACCGCTGGCTGCTGATGGACGACCCAGCGGCGGACGACCTGGTCAGCCGGGTGCACCTGGTCAACTCGACCCTCACCGACAACGGCTGGGGCCCCCAGCTCCTCTGCTCGGTCTTCGGCCTGGCGCCGGCATCCGACGCCGACCCGAGCACGAAGGGGCTCTTCCTCGTCTACCTCTACAAGCGCGGCACCTTCTACCCCTTCGCCCCCGACGGGCACGAGCACCGCGACAACGAGCTGGAGCTGCGCATCCGGGCGGTGGTCGGGGACGACCTACCGGTCGAGGCCGACCTCTCCCGCTGGTTCCCCCTCTGGGACCTGCCCGTCCGCTGAGCGCCTGGCGGCGCCACCCCCCGTTCACGAACCCGTCGCGGCAGCCGCTCGGTACACTCGGCCGGCGATGACCACCCTCGACCGCCACATCTCCCTCGAGGGCGCGGTGAACTTCCGCGACCTCGGCGGCTACGAGGCCGCCGGCGGGCGGCGCGTCCGCTGGCGCACCCTGTTCCGGGCCGACGGGCTCTCCCGCCTGACCCCGGCCGACCGGTCGGTGGTCCGGCGGCTGGGCATCGCCACCGTGATCGACCTGCGCACCACCTTCGAGCTGGAGGGCGGCCGGTTCCCGGTGGACGAGATCCCGGTGGGCTTCCACCACCTGCCCCTGCTCGACGAGATGCCCGACCCCCAGCGCTTCGAGATGGCCCCGGGCATGCTGGCCGCCCAGTACCAGGAGATCGCCACCGACGCCGCGTCCCAGATCGCCCGGGCCCTGGCCATCGTGGCCGAGCGCCGGGCCCACCCGGTGATCGTCCACTGCACCGCCGGCAAGGACCGGACCGGGGTGCTGGTGGCCGTCCTGCTGGGCCTGTTGGGAGTGCCCGACGAGGTGATCGTCCACGACTACGCCCTGAGTGCCGGGGCCATGGCCGCTCTCCGGGCGAAGCTGGTCGAGCGCTACCCGGAGGGCAAGGAGATCATCGACCGGGCCGACGGGCTGTTCTCGGCCGCCCCGGAGAACATCCGCATCCTCCTGGACGCCTTGCGGGCCCGGCACGGCTCGGTCGAGGGCTACGCCGCGGCGGCCGGGGCCGGGCCGGCGGTGGTGGACGGCCTACGGGAGGCCCTGCTGGAGTAGCCGGTCGATCTCGGCCGCCAGCACCAGGTCCTTCTCGGTGATGCGACCACCGGCCGAGTGGGTGGTGAGGCGCAGGGTCACCGTGCCCCAGCGGATGTCCACGTCGGGGTGGTGGTCGGCGGCGTCGGCCATCGCCCCCACGGCGTTCACGAAGGCCAGCGCCCCGGCGAAGTCGCCCCGCCGGACCTCCTTCACCAGGACGTCGCCCTCCCGTCGCCAGTCCAGGCCGGCGGCCAGGGCGGCGTCGACCTCCTCCCGGGAGGTCACGGGTGGGTCATCTCCTCCGGGCGGACCGCCTCGTCGAACTGCTCCCCGGTGAGGTAGCCCAGGGCCACCGCCGCCTCCCGCAGGGTGGTCCGCTCCCGGTGGGCCTTCTTGGCCACGTCGGCCGCCTTGTCGTAGCCGATGATCGGGTTCAGCGCCGTCACCAGCATCAGCGAGCTCTCCAGGTGACGGCGGATCTGCTCGTCGTCCGGCGCCAGCCCCTCCACGCAGAACTGGCGGAAGCCGGTGCTGGCCCCGGTCAGCAGCTCGATGGAGTGCAGGACGTTGTGGGCGATGACCGGCTTGTTCACGTTCAGCTCGAAGTTGCCCCGGGCCCCGGCAATGGCCACCGCCGTGTCGTTGCCCACCACCTGGATGCAGACCATGATCATGGCCTCGCTCTGGGTGGGGTTGACCTTGCCCGGCATGATCGAGGAGCCGGGCTCGTTGGCCGGCAGCACCAGCTCGCCCAGGCCGCTGCGCGGGCCCGACCCGAGCCAGCGGACGTCGTCGGCGATCTTGGCCAGCGACCCGGCCAGGGTGCGCAGGGCGCCGCTGGTCCAGACCAGGGCGTCGTGGGCGGCCAGGGCGGCGAACTTGTTCGGCGCCGTCACGAAGGGCAATCCGGTCAGCTCGGCGATGGTGGCCGCCACCCGCTCCCCGAACTCGGGGTGGGTGTTCAGCCCGGTGCCCACCGCCGTGCCCCCGGCGGCCAGCTCGTACAGGCCGGGGAGGGTCTGCTCGACCCGCTCGAGGTCGGCGCCGAGCTGAGCCACGTAGCCGGAGAACTCCTGGCCCAGGGTGAGGGGCACGGCGTCCATCAGGTGGGTGCGGCCGATCTTGGTGACCCCCTCGAAGGCGGTGGCCTTGGCGTCGAGCGCGTCGCGTAGCGCCCGCACCGCCGGGAGCAGCCGGTGCACCAGCTCCTCGGCCACGGCGATGTGCATGGCCGTGGGGAAGGTGTCGTTGGACGACTGGGACATGTTCACGTGGTCGTTCGGGTGGACCGGTGTCTTGGAGCCCAGCGCCCCGCCGTCCAGCTCGATGGCCCGGTTGGCGATCACCTCGTTAGCGTTCATGTTGGTCTGGGTGCCGCTGCCGGTCTGCCAGATGCGCAGGGGGAAGTGGTCGTCGAGCTTCCCGTCGGCCACCTCCCGGGCGGCGGTGGCGATCAGGTCGGCCAGGTGCGGGTCGAGCGTGCCCAGGTCGGCGTTGACCCGGGCCGACGCCTCCTTCAGGATCCCGATGGCCCGGATGAGGGACGCCGGCATCACGTCGTGGCCGATGGCGAAGTGGTGGAGCGACCGTGCCGTCTGCGCTCCCCAGTACCGGTCGTCCGGTACCTCGATCGCTCCCATGCTGTCGGTCTCGGTGCGCATCACCCCAGCATGGAGCGGCGGCGGCGGCGACTGCAACCTCGTTCGGGATCGCACCCGGTGGCCGGCGAGGCAGGTCCCCGGCGGCTGTCAGCTCCGGAGCCGCAACCCCAGGGCCAGGGCCTGGCGGGCGGCGTCCACGTCCTCGGCCCGGGGGCCGTCGCCGGCGCCGGGGACCTCCAGCATGGCCGGCAGTCCCTGCAGCGCCGGGTGGCCCAGCAGCGCGGCCAGGCCGGCCTGGCCGATGGTGCCCTCACCGATGTTCTCGTGACGGTCGCGGTTGGCTCCGAACGGCACCTTGGAGTCGTTCAGGTGCAGGCAGCGCAGGCGGTCCAGCCCGATGGTGGCATCGAAGCGGGCCAGCACCCCGTCGGCCTCGGCCACCGTGGCGAACCCTGTGCCCGACGCCCACAGGTGCTGGGTGTCGAGGCACACCCCCAACCCCTCCCCGGCGCCGGCCCGGTCGAGACTGGTGGCCCGGTCGAGGATGGCGGCCAGCTCCTCGAAGCTGCGGCCCATGGTCCCCCCGGCCCCGGCGGCGTTCTCCAGCAGGATGGGGCAGCCGGGCCCGACCTGCTCCAGCGTCTCGGTCAGCGCCGCCACCACCTGCGGGACGCACCCCTCGAAGCCGAGCCCCCGGTGGCTGCCGATGTGCAGCACCAGGCCGGCGGCGCCCATCCCCCGGGCCACGGTCAGGTTGGCCACCAGGCAGGCCCGCGACCGGGCCAGCAGATCGGCGTCGGCGGTGGCCAGGTTGATCAGGTAGGTGGCGTGGCAGTAGGTGGCCGCCACCCGGGGGTGGGCGGTCTGGGCGTCGCGGTAGCCCTCCAGCACCTCCGGCGCGTACTGGGTCGGCTTCCAGGCCCGGGGGCTCTGGGTGAAGACCTGGACCACCTCGGCCCCGATCTCGTCGCCCCGTTCCAGCGCCGGCACGAGCTTCCCCCCGGCCCGCACGTGCGCCCCGATCAGCACGAACGGCGACGCTATAGGGTGACCTCATGACGGACAAGCTCAGCGAGAAGGCCCGCCAACTGATCAGCCGGCCGGTGCTGGCCACCCTGGCCACCGTGGCCGCCGACGGCGGTCCCCAGGTGACCCCCTTGTGGATCGAGGTCGACGGCGACGACCTCCTGGTGAACACGGCCCGGGGCCGGGCCAAGGCCCGCAACGTGGAACGCGACCAGCGGGTGGCCCTCTCGGTGATCGACCCCGGCGACCCCTACAACGTGGTGGTGGTCCGGGGCACGGTGGTGGAGGTCACCACCGAGGGAGCGGACGCCCACATCGACCGCCTGGCCAAGAAGTACCTGGGGGTGGACGAGTACCCGATGCGCCAGCCGGGCGAGGTGCGGCTCACCATCCGCATCCGCACCGACCGCATCCTCATGCAGCTCTCCTGAGGGCCTGTCGGGCCGGGGGCTCGCCGGTCAGGGAGCCCAGGCGGCGGCCACGGCCCGGCCGGCGGCGGCCACCGTCTCGGGCGAGGCCGACGATGTGAGGCGGACGATGACGCCAGCGGCCCCGGCTTCCCGCAGCGTGGCCGCGGTCCGCGCCACGTCGGCCTCCGGCCCGAGGGCCCCCCGCCACACCACGGCCGGCGCCCCAGCCAGTCCCCGCCAGGCGGCGACCTCCTCCGGCGTGCCGTCCACCACCCAGGCCGCGGCCGGGACCGGCCCCACCCCACCACCCGGCGGCATGCCGGGCACGGCCAGCAACACCGGCGGGCCACCGGGACGGACCGGCACCGGGCGATTGGCCGCGCCGGCCAGGTGGAAGTGGCGGCCGCGGTAGCTGGGGGCGTCCTCGGTGAAGAGCAGGCGGCACACCTCGGCCGCCTCCGTCACCCGCTCCCACCCGGCGCCCGGCTCGAGGAGGACCGCCGCCCTCCCGCCCGACACCACGTCGAGCGCGGAGAGCTCGCGGGCCAGGACGGAGGGGAGACGATCATCCGCACCGACGCCGGCCACCACGCCCAGCAGGATCGAGCCCGTGCGGGCCGACAGCCCACCGGCCAGGGTGCAGGGATCCACCTCGCCCCCGGCCACCCAGACCGTCTCGAACCCGGCGTCCTCGGCGGCCGCCGCCGCGGCGAGCCAGCGATCGGACCCGTCACCGCCGGTCGGCACCGGCGGGAGCTGGATGCCCAGCCTGAGCGCCGAGTCCAGCCCGGCCTCTGGCGGCGGCGGGGCCGGGCCGGCCCCGGACCGCGGCCGGTCGGCGTCGAGGGCCGGCCTGGTCGGTCCGGTACCTGACGGTCCCGGGC
>JASHWO010000040.1 GCA_030044045.1 Acidimicrobiales bacterium | reverse complement strand
CCGGTGAGGAACAGGGCCACGAAGATGAGGAGGGGGAGACCGAACGGGGCGAAGCCCAGCGCCGCGCCGGTGCCGTGCCCGGCCAGCACCAGCCCGGCCACCAGCAGGGTGCCCAGGCCGGCCAAGGCGTGGCACCAACGGGGACCGATCTTCTTCGGCACCAGCAGCGCCACCCACACCGCCACCGCCACCCCGGCCACCACGTAGACCCAGCCCGGGTGCTCGCCCGGCCAGTGCAGCAGGGCGGCCTCGACGCACCAGAGCAGGGCAAAGACCGGGAACACCACCCGGAGGACGGAGAGCGGGCTCAGCAGCTCCAGCGGCAGGCCCAGCGCGACCCAGGAGCGCATCTTCGGGAAGAGGCGGCTCTGCACCCGTGCCTTCCCGGAGAGGCGGGCGCTGGTGACCGCTGGGGCACCCTCCGCCGCCGACGCCGCCCATCCCCGCCAGCGGGGCGGTCCACGGCGATCCACGCCAGGAATCTAGTGGGGCCCGGCTACGGCAGCCCGGCTCCGGGCACGTCCACCCGGACCTGTTCGATCCGGCCGTGGCGGGCCTGCCGGGCCTCGCGCTCGACGCTGCTGGCCGCCGTCAGGCAGTAGAGGGTGCGGCGGTCCTCGCCGCCCAGCATGCAGGCGAAGCAGGGCTGCGAGGTGGCCACCACGTCGACCACCTCGCCGCCCTCGGCCACCAGCAGGCACTCGGCGGTGACGGCGTTGGCCACCCAGATGCGCCCGGAGGCGTCGAGGCAGATGCCGTCGGGGGTGCGGCCCGGCAGCTCCGCCCAGGCCCGTCGGCCGGACAGGCCGCCGTCCGGTGCCACGTCGAAGGCGGTGAGCCGGCCGCCTATGGTCTCGGCCACCACCAGCGTCCGGCCGTCGGGGAGGAGCACGGCGCCGTTCGGGAAGGACAGGCCGGTGGCCGCCTCGCACGAGCGGCCGTCGGGGTCGACCCGCACCAGGCTGGCTTCCCGGGGCTCGCCCCGACCCTCGAAGAGGGCGTCGAGGTCGAAGCCGAAGTTCCCGACGTAGGCCCGGCCGTTGGCGGCCACCACCATGTCGTTGGCGTGGAAGGTGGCCCAGGGGGCCAGGTCGCCGTGGCGGGCCAGGGTGCCGTCGGCCTCCCGGCGCAGGACCACCCGCTCGGTCATGCAGACCACCAGCAGGCGGCCGTCGGGCAGCCAGCCCAGGCCGGAAGGCTGGCCGGGCACGTCGACCTCTCGGCGCCGGTCGCCGCCGGGACCGGCAGAGAATACGGCCTCGTCGTAGAAGTCGGAGTACCAGAGGCGGCCCTCGTGCCAGCGGGGGCCCTCGGCGAAGTACAGCCCGTCGAGGAATGGCTCGGTGGTGCGGTGTGCAGTCATGGCCGGCAGTTGAGCACACCGCACGTGTCCAGCGGGCACGGCCGCCGGCAGGGCCGGGGTCCCCGCCGTGCGGAGGAGCCTGCCATTCCGGGAAGCCACAGCGGGGCCCCGGGCGGGTACCGTGCGCACGGCCGCCGGCGGGGTTGGGGCCCCGCCGTGCGGAGGAGCCTGGGGTTGGGGCCCCGGGCGGGTACCGTGCACTGTGACCTACTGGGTGCTGAAGGTCATCCTGTCGCCGGTATTCCGCCTGCTCTGGCGGGTCCGGGTGGAGGGCCGGGAGCACCTCCCCGAGCGGGGCCCGGCGGTGCTGGCCGCCAACCACCAGTCGTTCTGCGATTCCTTCTTCCTACCTCTGGTGGTGCCCCGCCGAGTCACCTACCTGGCCAAGGCCGAGTACTTCGACGCCTGGTACACCCGGTGGTTCTTCCGGGCGGCCGGGCAGATCCCGATCCGCCGCGGCGGGGGGCCGGAGGCGGAGCGGTCCCTGGCCACTGCCCGAGAGGTCCTGGCCGGGGGGGACCTGCTGGCCCTGTACCCCGAGGGCACCCGGGCCCTCGACCCCGCCGTGCACCGGGGCCGGACCGGCGTGGCCCGGCTGTCGAGGGAGTGCGGGGTGCCAGTGGTGCCGGTGGGGATCGTGGGCACGGTGGCCGTGCAGCCGGTGGGCTCGTGGATCCTGCGCCCGTTCCGCACGGTGACGGTGCGCGTCGGGCAGCCGATGCGGATGGTGCCGGCCGCCGATCCGGTCGATCCCCTGGCCGACCACGACCACACGGCGTGCCGGGCCTTCACCGACGAGCTGATGCGCGAGATCGCCCGGCTGGCCGGCCAGCCGTACGTGGACGAGTACGTGCCCCGCCGCCACCCGGCGTAGGGCCCGGGCCCCGGACTGCGGGCTGGTCCTAGGCTGCGCCGGTGCCGGGCTGCGGGCTGCGGGCTGCGGGCCCGAACGGTGGTGGCACCGGGTGGGGTGGCACCGACATGACGGCGGGGCGGCGGCGGGGCATGGGAGCGAAACAGGCCCCGACCTGGGAACACGGGCGGTGCTGCTGGCCTATCGTGTGCCCGTGCACCGGTACGTGGTCCGCATCCGACTGCCCGACCGACCGGGGGCGCTGGGCCAGGTGGCGAGCCGCATCGGCGCCGTGGGGGGCGACATCGTGGCCATCGACATCCTGGAGCGCTCGAAGGGCCGGGCCATCGACGAGTTCGTGCTGGAGATGGAGGGCGACCACCTGGTCGAGCTCTTGCGCAACGAGATCCACGAGGTGGACGGGGTCCAGGTCGAGGACGTCCGTGGGGTTGGGGCCCCAGGCGGGACAGTTCACACGGCCCAGTGACGCGAGCGGTCCACGGCCCGCAGCCAGGCGGCGTGGGCGGCATCGGCCTGCTCCCGGCTGACCCGGGGCGGGCACGACTGGTCGAGCTGCCACAGCCCGGCCAGCTCGGCCAGCGACCCCCACACCCCTTCGGCCAGGCCGGCCAGGGCGGCGGCGCCCAGCGCCGTGGTCTCCACCGACCGCGGGCGGGCCACCGGCGCCTGGACCTGGTCGGCCTGGAGCTGGAGGAGGAGGTCCATGGCCGCCGCCCCGCCGTCGGCCCGGAGCTGGCGGCAGGGCACGCCGGTGGCCGTCACCACCGCGTCGACCATGTCCCGTACCTGGAAGGCCATGGCCTCCACCACCGCCCGGGCCAGCTGGGCCCGGCCCGACCCCCGGGTGATGCCGGTGATGGTGCCCCGGGCCAGCGGGTCCCACCACGGGCTACCCAGGCCGGTGAAGGCGGGGACCACCGTGACCCCGCCGCTGTCGGGGACCGACGCGGCGAGCGGGCCGAGGTCGGCGGCCTGGTCGATGATGCCGAGCCCGTCCCGCAGCCACTGGATCGCCGCGCCCGAGACGAAGGTGGAGCCTTCGAGGGCGTAGGCCACCGCCTCACCCGTGGCCGCGCCATGGGCGCTGGGTGCGTCGGCAGACCCGCCCGCGGCACCGTCCGGTCCGCCGGTGGCCACGCCGCCCCCGCCGGGCGTACCGGTGCCGGGGGTGAGGCTGGCGGCGGCGTGGGCGCCCAGGTCCCAGGCCACGGTGGCCAGCAGGCCCTCCGGCGGGTCCGGGCAGGTGGCGCCGGCGTGGGCCAGGAGGAAGCTACCGGTGCCGTAGGTGACCTTGGCCATGCCCGGGGTGAAGCAGGCCTGCCCGAAGAGCGCCGCCTGCTGGTCGCCGGCCATGCCGCTGACCG
>JASHWO010000005.1 GCA_030044045.1 Acidimicrobiales bacterium | reverse complement strand
CCAGATGCGCTACGGCATCTCCGACATGCGGGCCCTGGTCGAGAACGACCTGCGCTTCCTGAGGCAGTTCTGATGCGGGCACCGCTGTCGTGGCTGCGGGACTTCGCGCCGTTCGAAGGCGATCCGGCCGATCTGGCCGCCGTGCTGGACGACCTCGGCCTGGTGGTCGAGGGCATGGCGCGGGTGGGCGAGGGGTTGGGCGACGTGGTGCTGGCCCGGGTGGACCGGATCGAGCCCATCGCCGGTGCCGACCGCATCCGGCTGGTGACGGTGGAGGCCGGCGACGGCCCGCTGGCCATCGTCTGCGGCGCCGCCAACTTCGCCGAGGGCGACATCGTGCCGCTGGCCCCGGTGGGGGCGGTGCTGCCCGGCGGGTTCGAGATCGCCCGCCGCAAGCTCAAGGGCGTGACCTCCCACGGCATGCTCTGCTCGGGACGGGAGCTCGGGCTCTCCGACGACCACGCCGGGCTCCTCCTGCTCACCGAGGTGGAAGGGGCCCGGCCGGGGCTGCCGCTGGCGGAGGTCCTGGGCATCGAGCCGGACGTGGTGTTCGAGGTCACCGTGGAGGGCAACCGACCCGACGCCTGGTGCATCGCCGGCATCGCCCGGGACCTGGCGGCCCGCCTGGGCCTGCCCTACGCCGCCCCCCACCCGGCCGGGACGCCGGCGGCGGGGGAGGTGGCCGGGACGCCCGGGGCAGCCGGTGGGCAGCCGGTGGGCGAGCTGGCCACGCTGGTGGTGGAGGACCCGGACCTCTGCCCGCGCCTCACCGCTCGCGTCCTCACCGGCGTGACGGTGGGGCCCTCGCCCCGCTGGCTGGCCCGCCGCCTGGCCCTGGCCGGCATGCGGCCCATCGACAACGTGGTGGACGCCTCCAACTACGTGCTGCTGGAGCTGGGCCAGCCCACCCACCCCTACGACCTCGACCGGCTGGCCGCCCCCGGCCTGCGGGTGCGCCGGGCCCGGCCGGGCGAGACCCTGGAGACGCTGGACGGGGTGGTCCGGACCCTGGGGCTCCCCGGCCGCGGCCTGGGCGACACCGGCGAGGACTGCCTCATCTGCGACGCCGGGGGCACGCCGGTGGGGATCGGGGGGATCATGGGTGGCCGGTCCTCGGAGATCTCGGCCGGCACCACCCGGGTGCTGCTGGAGGCGGCCTACTTCACCCCGATGGCGGTGGCCCGGACGTCGAAGCGGCTGGGCCTGCGTACGGAGGCGTCGGCCCGGTTCGAGCGGGGGTGCGACCCGTGGGGCATCGACCGGGCGGCGGAACGGTTCTGCGAGCTGGTGGGGGCCACGGTGGCCCCCGGGGTGCTCGACGTGCAGGGCGAGGTGCCCCGGCCCCACCGGCTGACCGTGCCGGTGTCCCGGGTCAACGCCGTGCTGGGCACCGACTTCGACGGGGAGCAGGTGGCCGGCCTGATCGAGCCGATCGGCTTCGCCTGCGAGCCGGCCGGGACAGCCGGTGCGGGGGCCGCCGGGTCAGGCCTGGCGGTGACCGTGCCCACCGACCGGCCCGACGTGCGGCCGTCGCCCCACGGCATCGACGACGTGATCGAGGAGGTGGCCCGGACCTACGGCTACTCCCGCCTGCCCCGCCGCCAGCCGTCGTGGCCGGCCCCGGGGCGGCTCGCCCCCCGCCAGCGGGAGCGGCGGCGGGTGCGGGAGGTGCTGTGTGGGCTGGGGGCCTCCGAGGCGTGGACCCCGAGCTTCCTGACCGACGTCGACCACGTCCGGGTGGGCCTGTCCCCGGGGGCGGCAGTGTCGGTGGCCAACCCGTTGGCGGCCGAGGAGTCGGTGTTGCGGCGGACGATGCTGCCGGGGTTGTTGCGGGCGGTGGCCCACAACGCCGACCGCCGGCAGGGCGACGTGCGGCTGTTCGAGGTGGGCACGGTGTTCTCCCACCCGGACGAGGCCGGGCGGGTAGTGGCCCGGAGCGGGGCCGGCGGTGGGGCGGCGGTGGTGCTGCCGGGGGAGCGGGAGCTGCTGTCGGTGGTGTTGGCCGCCGACGGCGACGACGCCCGGTCGGCGGTGGCCGCCTGGCGGGCGCTGGCCGAGGCGCTGCGGGTGGACGTGGGCGCCGTCGGGCTGGTGGCGGCAGAGGTGCCGGGGCTGCACCCCACCCGGTCGGCCCGGCTGGTCGTCACGGGCGGGCTGATAGGCGCGGCCGGCTTGGGGCAGGGGCCCCACGCACCGGAGGAGCCCGCCATCGGGGGAGGTCACAGTGGGCGCCCGGGCGGGCTGATAGGCGCAGTGGGCGAGGTGGACCCGGAGGTGCTGGCCGCCTTCGGGCTGGCCGGGCGCCGGGTGGGCTGGCTGGAGGTGGACCTGGGCCGGCTGAGCTCGGTCCCCCGCCGGCCGGAGACGGCGCGGCCGGTCAGCCGGTTCCCCTCCTCCGACGTCGACCTGGCGCTGGTGGTGCCCGACGACGTGCCGGCGGCCGAGGTGGCCCGGATCCTGGAGGTCGCCGGGGGGGCGCTGCTGGAGTCGGTGGGCCTCTTCGACGTGTGGTCGATGGCGGGGGGGCGGCGTAGCCTGGCGTTCCGTTTGCGCTTCTGCGCCGAGGATCGCACGCTGACCGACGAGGAGGTGGGCCGGCTGCGGCTGGCCTGCATCGAGGCGGCGGCGGCGGCCGGGGCCGAGCTGCGGTGACCCGGGCTGTGGCCGGCGCGCCGGGGTCGGGCGCGTCGGGTACGGCGATGCCGCGGACGCCGGTGGCCGGCCCGAGCCGGGGGCGCAGGTGGCGGTGATCGAGGCAGTCGACGCCGCCGACCGGGGGCGCTTCGACGAGTGGTTCGCCGTGATGGAGGCCGGCGGCCAGGAGCGGTGGCCCGGCCGGCCGGGGTGGCAGCCCGACGAGCTCCGGGCCCCGGCCCTCGACCCCGCCGCACCGCACCGCACGCTCCTGCTCGGGTCCCGGGACGACACCGGCCGGATGGTGGGGGCGGCCATGGTGGAGCTGCCCCGGCACGACAACCCGCACCTGGCCCAGATCACCGTGGAGGTGCACCCGGCCCGGCGGCGCCGGGGGGTGGGGAGCGCCCTGCTGGCGGCTTGCGAGGCGCGGGCCGTGGCCGAGGGTCGCCGGGTGGTCTACGGCTGGGACGAGCAACGGTTGCCCGCCGGCAGGGCACCCGGCGTCGCCGTGGCACCGGGCGTCGGGGTAGCGGGCTCGGACGGTGCCGGGGCCGCCGCGCCGGCCGGCAGG
>JASHWO010000039.1 GCA_030044045.1 Acidimicrobiales bacterium | reverse complement strand
CGGTGGCCAGCTGCACGGCGGCGGCGGTAGCCCCCAGGCCCGAGCCGTTGATGGCCTCCACCACCTGCGACAGGCGGCCGCTGCCGGTGGACACGTTGGCGGCGTGGACGGTGCCGGCAGCCACCAGCGCGCCGGCGGCATCCGGGCTGGTGGCCAGTGTGGCCAGGATGGTGCCGGTGGGGGTGGCGATCTGCACCTGCTGGCCGGGAACCAAGGCCGAGAGGGTGGTGGAGGTCCCGCCCACGGTGACCACGGCGTCGGCCCCGGTGGCCGACTGGCCGGTGGTGAGGCCGAGCAGGCCCAGCGCGCTCCCGCCGGTCACCGTCAGGGCGGCGGCGCTGCCCTGCTCGTCCGTGGCCACCTGGAGGGTGCCGGTGGGGCCGAGCGAGGCCTGGACGGCGGCGCCGGCCACCGAGGCCGCGGCGTTGAAGGCGGCCACCAGCTGGGCCGGGGTGTCGGCTGTGCCGGCGGCCAGGGTCAGTGTGTAGGCCGTGCCGCCCACGGTGAGGCCCACGGTGTCGGACCCGGACGCCACGGTGGAGGATGTGGCCAGCGGGGTGGTCCCGGCCACGGTGGCCGCGGCCGAGCCCTGGGTCACCGTGACCGTGTACGGCCCGATGCCCAGCCCTGTCCCGGCCTCCAGGCCGCTGAAGCCCACCGAAGCGCCGCCGGTGGCCACCAGCAGGGAGGGCGAGGTGGTGACCACCTGGCCTTCGGAGGACACGCCCAGGGACGAGGCCAGCACGTTGGCCTGGGCCAACTGGTCCACGGCGAAGGAGAGGGAGCCGGTCTGGGCGCCGGCCGCCGCTGTGGCGGTGGCCACTGTCGGGGCCGAGGTGGTGGCCGTGGCCAGATCCCAGGACGAATCGGTGGCCAGGGCCTGGGCCGCCGTCTGGACGGCCTGGAAGTCGGTGTTCAGCTTCCGGTAGTCGTTGGCCTGGGCGGACTCTGTGGCCTGCTGCTCCTGCACGTCGGTGATCGGCGCCTGGTAGCTCTCCAGCAGGGCACTGATGACCTGGGACGTTGTGATGCCCGAGATGAGGCCGTTGACCGCCAGCCGTGTGCTGCCCGAACCCGAGGTGATGCTGGAGATGTCCACGGCAGTGCCTTCCCGGACGGCGGCGCCTCAGCGGGCGCGTCGGCTGCTGCCCACCCGCCCCGGCCCCGGCGGTGAAAAGACCGCCGGGGCCGGGGCAGCAGGCATGGGACCGGTTATCAGACGAGCTTCAGGACGAGCTGCGGCTGGGCGTTGGCCTGGGCCAGCATGGCCACGCCGGTCTGCATCAGGATTGTGTCGGTCGTGAACTTGGTCATCTCCTGGGCCATGTTCACGTCGACCAACTGGCTGTCGGCGGCCGACAGGTTCTGCTGGCCCACGGTCAGGTTCGACACGATCGAGGACAGCTCGTTCTGCACCGCACCCACGTTGGCCTCGATGCTGTCCACCGTGGAGATGGCCGCCTGCACCGCCGAGACCGCGGCCTGGGCCGACGCCGCCGAGTTGAGGCTGATCGAGGCGGCGGCCACGCCCAGCGCGGAGGCTGTCGCCGCCGAGATCGACAGCGTGATCCGGTCTGTCGCCGAGTCGAAGGCCCCGATCTGCAGGGTCTTGCTGGTGAAGGTCCCTGTCAGCAGGTTGGTGCTGCCGAAGCTGGTGGTCTTGGCGATCTGCGTGATATCCGACTGCAGGGCCGAGAACTCCTGCTGGTTGGCGGCCAGCGAGGTGCTGTCGTTGGTGGCTGTGTTGGCCGAGGACAGCGCCAGCTGGTCCATCGTCTGCAGGATGGACGAGATCTGGTTCAGCGCGCCCGACGCCGTCTGGATCAGCGACACGCCGTCCTGGGCGTTGGCGATGGCCGTCGTGTAGCCGTTGGCCTGGGACTCCAGCGCCTGGCTGGTGACGTACTGGGCCGGCCCGCCAGCCGCTGTCTGGATGGCCAGACCCGACGACAGCTCTCGGATCGCCGACGACATGTCGGCGTTCGTCGAGTTCAGGTCGTTCAGCGCTGTCATCGCTGAAAGGTTGGTGTCCACCACGAGTGAAGACATCCGTATCCTCCTCATTCCTTGAATCGTCCGGGCCTGCGCGTCCGTGCGCAGCTCCCGTCCGGTACTGGTACTGGTGCCCCTCCCGGCGGCGCCGGGCGCCGACGGGTCGGGACAGCCCCCTTCTGAAGGGCCGATGGTGTATCGGCCGGAACGGGGCGCGACTTGAGCCGGGCCCCGCCCGTGCCGATGAGAGGGGCACGGGGCGCCCCCGGCGCCCGAGACCACCAGCCGCCAGCCACCCAGCCGCCAGCCGACCGAATGGGGCCGCCCTGCATGCCACGCCCACCCGTCACCGTCGCCGTCCTGGCCGGCACGGACCGGCGGGCCACCCGCGCCTTCCTCCACGTCCTGGCCGACACCTTGGAGCCCCGGGACAACCTCCTGGTCACCGGGGGCGGCCGGTCGGCCGGCGACGCCGGGAGCTGGCGCCTCCGCGGCCCCCGGGGCCTGTCCCGCCCGGACCGGCGGCCGCCAGTGCACGACCTGGTGGTGGTGGTGGACGAGCGCGCCGTGCCCCTGGCCGGCTGGCTGGACGGTCTGACGGAGGCCCTGGCTGACCCGGCGGTGGCCGCCGCCGCCGCCCGGACCAACGTGGCCGGGGGCGACGAGCTCCTGGTGGGCGTCCCCTACCGGCCCTACGAGCCGGACCTGCACCGGGCCTTCACCCGGTCCCTGGCCACCGACCGGCGG
>JASHWO010000038.1 GCA_030044045.1 Acidimicrobiales bacterium | reverse complement strand
GGGGCCCCTGCCCCACGCCGGCCGTCAGGAGCGGCCGGTCCCCCGGCGGCGGCGCGGGCGGGGTGCGCCGACCGGGCGGCCACTGCCACCGCTCCGGGCCCTGCCGCCGGTGGGCTCGGTGGGCTCGGCACCGTCCACCTGGTCCTGGCCAACGGCTTCCTCGCCAGCGACTCCCTCACCAGCCGGCCGGTCCTCGCCAGCGACTCCCTCCTCGGCCGGCCGGTCCTCGCCGGCGGCGATGCCGTTCCCGTCGGGGGGCGGGCCGGGGGCCGCCGCGCCGACGTGGGCGGCGTCCAGCTCGGCCAGCCCATCGGGGTTGTCGAGGTCGGGGACGCGACCGTTGCCGTCGACCGCTGGTCCGTCCAGCTCCGGGTCGTTCCCCCGGCGGGCGTGCCGGGCCCGGCGGGGCGGGGGGGTCGACTGCTCGGCCTCGGCCCCGGGGAACGGCCAGTCGTCGCCGTCGGTCCAGCCCGGTCCCTCCAGCGGGAACGACAGGTCGGGCAGGTTGGCCAGCCGGGTGGCCAGCTCGCCGTCGAGCGGCGGGGCGAAGAAGTAGCCCTGGGCGGCGTCGGACTCGAACTCCCGCACGATGGCCGAGTGGCCGGCCGTCTCCACCCCTTCGGCCACGGTGGACATCCCGCAGGTGTGGGCCAGGTGGATCACCGTCTGCACCACCATGCGGTTGATCCCCTCGCGGGCCTCCAGCGCGCTCACGAACGACCCGTCGATCTTGATGGTGTTGACGTCCAACCGCCGCAACAGCTCGAAGGAGTTCCAGCTCGTCCCCACGTCGTCCACCGCCAGCTGGACCCCCAGCCCGGCGATGGCCCGCAGGTCGGCCGTGGCCGCCTCCTCCGACAGGGCGTGCTCGGTGACCTCTACCGTCAGGCGGTCGGGGGACAGGCCGGACTCGTCCAGGGCCCGGCGCACGGCCGCCGAGGCCATGCCCCGGCGGAGCTGGACGATCGAGCAGTTGACGGCCAGCTGCACGCTGGGCGGCCACTCGGTGGCCCGCCGGCAGCCCTCGACCAGCACCCACTCGCCCAGGGCCACGATGTCGCCGTTGGCCTCGGCCCAGGGGATGAGGAGCTGGGGGAGGACGACCCCTCGGGTGGGGTGGTGCCAGCGCAGCAGCGCCTCGAACCCGAGCACCCGGCCGGACAGCAGGTCGATCACCGGTTGGTAGGCCAGCCGTGGCTCGCCTGCCAGCACCGTCGCCGGGCCCCGCTGCTCCGAGGCCCCCCGCCCGTCGTCGCCTGTCACCACGTGGACCCCTCTGACTCCGCCCCCTGACCATCCACCCGGGGGCGACTGGCTAGATCATGCCCGATGCCGCGGCGACATGCTGCGATGACGCGGGGTGGCGCGGAGTGGCGCGGGTCGTCAGCCTCCGCGGGCCGCCCGCTGGTAGGCCGGCCACTCCCCCCCGCCGTGGGCCACCAGGTTCGCCCCGGTGACGTAGGCGGCCAGCGGCGAGGCCAGGAACAGGCAGAGCCCGGCCACGTCCTCCGGCGTGCCCATGCGGCCCAGGGGCACGGTGGCGGCCACCCGGGCCATCCCCCCGGCCCCCCCGTAGTGCTCGGGGCCGGCGCCGGAGTCGAGCAGGCCGGCGGTCACGCAGTTGACTCGCACCTTCGGCGCCCACTCCACGGCCAGGGTCTGGGTCAGGTGCACCAACCCGGCCTTGGCCGCGCCGTAGGCAGCGGTGCCGGGCGAGGGCCGGAGCCCGGACACGCTGCCCACGTTCACGATGGAGCCGCCGTCGCCGGCCTGGAGCACCTCGTTCGCTGCTTGGGCGCAGGAGAAGGGGGCCAGGAGGTTCAGCGCCACCACCGAGGCGAAGAACCGCGGTGAGGCGGTGGCTGCCTCGGCCTCCGGCGAGCCGCCGGCGTTGTTGACCAGGACGTCGAGGCGGCCGAAGCGGTCGACCGCCGCCCGCACCACCGCCCGGGCCTGGTCCGGCTCCCGCACGTCGGCGGTTACGAACACCGCCGCCCGCTCCTGCTGCTCCCGCCCGGACCCCTGCTGCTCCTGCCTGGGCGTGGCCACCATCGCCCGGGGCAGCGACTCGGGCTGGTGCCGGCCGCAGATCACCACCTCGGCCCCGGCAGCCAGGAAGGCCCGGGCCACCGCCCGGCCCACGCCCCGGCTGCCGCCGGTGACCACGGCCACCTGCCCGGCGAAGTCGAACGCCGTCCCGGGGGCGGGTGGCGTGCCGGGGGCGGGGGCAGCATCGGGGTCGGGGACCGCCCTCGGGTCGGATGGCGGAGAGACGGGGCCGTCCACGGGGCAACCCTACCGGTGGCCCGGCCGGGCAGTCCTGGAGCGACGCGGCGTATACCCAACGCCAGCGTTGGGTATACTGGCGCCATGACCGCTCCCCGCAAGAAGCAGGCGCCGGCACCGGCTGCGACCCCCCGGCGCGCCGTGGTGTCCCCACGCGCCGCGACGGTGTACGACCCCAGGCGCCGGACCACCTTCGTCGTCGAGGTCCTCGGGAACCAGGCCGTGGCGTCAGCGCTCCGGGTCAACAAAAGCCAGCCCAGCCGCTGGAAGTCCGGCACCGAGGCGCCGAGCGACCGGGTGGCGGCGGGGCTGGTCGACCTCGACTACGTGCTGGCCCGCCTGCTGCTGGTCTGGGACGAGTCGGTGGCCCGTGACTGGCTGGGTACCCCGAACGGCTTCCTCGACGGGGCGACGCCACTCGAGGTGATCGAACGGGAAGGCCCGCTCCCGGTGCTCGAAGCCATCGACGCGGAGGCGTCCGGGGCCTACGCCTGATCCGTGCTCCCCTGATCCGTGCTCCTCTATCGGGTGTTCCCCCATCTCCCGGGCGCCGGGGAAGACAGCCCCGGCCACCCGCTGTTCGTCTCCCCCCGCCAGGGAGCAGGGCGCTGGGACAACCCCGGCCTCTACCTGGCCCGCTACCTCGGCGCCGGCCCCGAGGTGGCCATCAGCGAGGCGTTCGCCCACCTGAGATCCTGGCGCCCCGAGATGCTGGTCCGCCCCGACCTGCCCGGATCGGTGCGCCGCCTGGCGACGTACCGGTTCGACGAGGAGGCCCACCCGCTCCTGGATCTCGACGACGCCCAGGCGCTCCTGGACCGGGGGATCCGCCCCACCGACGTGGTCACCAGGAACCGGCCCAGGACGCAACGCATCGCCGCCGACGTCTTCCGGGACGGCCGGTGGGCCGGCATCGCGTCCTGGTCGTACCACCGCCCGCAGTGGCAGGTGGCGACTTTGTGGAAGGCGCCGAACCTGTCCGTCGTCTCCGTGGACGACATCGCCGGGCACCCGGCGCTGGCCGAGGCGGCCGACGCCCTCCGGCGAGAATTGGGCGGTTGGTAGCAGAACCCTGCGCTGTTGGTAGCCTTCCTCCCGCTGTCTGACGATGCGTCAGGCGCGGGCAACAGAGGCAGCACAGCAGCAGCACGACAGTAGCGCGGGAGGCGGGGCGTGCCCATCGAGACGTCGCAGGCCGGGGAGGGCATCGCCGAGGTGGTGATCGACCACCCGCCGGTCAACGCCCTCGACGTGGCGACCTGGTTCGCGCTGGCCGACGCCGTGCTGGCCGCCGGGCGGGTGCCGTCCAACCGGGTGGTGGTGCTGCGGGCCGAGGGCAAGGGGTTCTGCGCCGGGGTGGACATCAAGGAGATCCAGGCCCGGGGCGACGAGGCCCTGGTGGGCGTGAACCGCGGCTGCGCCGCCGCCTTCGCCGCCGTCTACGACTGCGAGGTCCCGGTGATCGCCGCCGTGCAGGGGTTCTGCCTGGGCGGGGGGATCGGGCTGGCCGGCAACGCCGACATGGTGGTGGCCGCCGACGACGCCACCTTCGGCCTGCCCGAGGTGGACCGGGGGGCCCTGGGCGCCGCCACCCATCTGGCCCGGCTGGTGCCCCAGCACCGGATGCGCCAGATGGTCTACACGGCCGCCCCGGTGCCGGCCCACGAGCTGGCGGCCTACGGCTCGGTGGCCCGGGTGGTCCCCCGGGCGACATTGCGGGCGGCTGCGCTGGAGCTGGCGACGGCCGTTGCCGGCAAGCACCCGGTCATCGTGCGCCGGGCCAAGGAGTCGCTGAACGGGATCGACCCGGTGGACGTCAAGCGCAGCTACCGCTACGAGCAGGGGTTCACCTACGAGCTGCACGTGCGGGGGGTGGCCGACGAGCAACGGGCGGCCTTCGTGGAGAAGCGGGACCCCGACCACCCCCACCCCGATCCCGCTGCCGGGCGCTGAGGAGCCGGCCGTGGCCGACAAGCGCACCACCGTGGAGAAGATGGTCGGCCAGCTCCGCTCCGGCATGACCGTGGGCATCGGTGGCTGGGGGTCCCGGCGCAAGCCGATGGCGCTGGTGCGGGCCATCTGCCGCTCGGACCTGGAGGACCTGACCGTGGTGGCCTACGGCGGCCCCGACGTGGGCCTGCTCTGCGCCGCCGGCAAGGTGCGCCGGGTGGTCTGCGGCTTCGTCACCCTGGACTCGGTGGCCCTCGACCCGCACTGGCGGACGGCCCGGCAGCAGGGCCGGGTATCGCTGCTCGAGCTGGACGAGGGCATGCTCTTCGCCGGCCTGCAGGCGGCGGCCTGGCGGGTGCCCTTCCTGCCCACCCGGGCCGGGCTCGGGTCCGACGTGTTGCAGCACTGCCCCGACCTGCGCACGGTGCGCTCCCCCTACCGGGACGGGCCCTTCGCCGACCCCGAGGACGTGGACGCCGACTTCGTGGCCGCGCCGGCCCTGCGCCTGGACGCGGCCCTGGTCCACGCCAACCGGGCCGACACCGCCGGCAACGCCCAGTTCCTGGGACCCGACCGCTTCTTCGACGAGCTGTTCCTGGGTGCGGCCGCCGGCCGGCGCTTCGTCACCGCCGAGCGGGTGGTGCCCGAGGGCGGGCTGGCCGCCGAGGGGCCGCTGCCGGCGGTGACCGTCCACCGGCTGCTCACCGACGCCGTGGCCGAGGCGCCGGGCGGCGCCCACTTCACCGCCTGCCCCCCGGACTACGACCGGGACGAACCCTTCCAACGGGAGTACGTGGCGTCGGCGGCCGACCCCGAGACCTGGGCCGGGTTCCGGGCCCGCTACCTCGACCCGGACGAGGCCGGCTACCAGGCGGCGGTGCGCGACCGGGCGGGATCGGCGGGGGGCGGGCGGTGAGCGCCGGTGACCACCGGACACGTTCCCGCGGAAACGTCCCCCCCGCCGGGCCGAGTGGCAGCACGGTCGGCGTGGGGCAGGGGCCCCACGCACCGGAGGAGCCTGGGGTTGGGGCCCCAGGCGGGCCGATCACCAGAGCCGAGGTGTGCGTGGTGGCCTGCGCCGATGCCTGGCGCCACGACGGCGAGATCCTGGCCAGCCCCTTCGGCACCGTCCCCACCCTGGGGGCCCGGCTGGCCCGGCTCACCACCAACCCCGACCTGGTGCTCACCGACGGCGAGGCGGCCCTCATGGCCGGCACCCCCCCGCTGGGCACGCCCCTGGAGGATCTGGTGCGGGAGGCGACCATGCCCTACCGCACCGTGTTCGACGTGGTGTGGTCGGGGCGGCGCCACGTGATGATGATGGCCAGCCAGATCGACCGCACTGGGAACCAGAACATCGCCGCCATCGGCGACTGGGACCGCCCCCGGGCCCAGCTCGTCGGGGTGCGGGGCGCCCCCGGGAACTCGGTCAACCACCCCACTAGCTACTGGGTGCCCGACCACTCGCCCCGCAGCCTGGTGGCCCAGGTCGACGTGGTCTGCGGCGTGGGCTACGAGCGGGCGGCAGCGGCCGGACCGGGCGCCACCCGCTACCACGACGTACGGGTGGTGGTGACGAACCTCGGCGTGTTCGACTTCGAGAACACCGAGCACGTGTTGCGGGTGCGCTCCCTGCACCCCGGCGTCACGCCGGACGAGGTGCGGGCCGCTACCGGGTTCGACCTGGCGGTGCCCGAGGGCACCCCGGAGAGCCGGCGGCCCACCACCGAGGAGC
>JASHWO010000037.1 GCA_030044045.1 Acidimicrobiales bacterium | reverse complement strand
ACGTCGGGACCGGTGATGAACATGTGGGAGGTGCCCTGGACCATGAAGATGAAGTCGGTCATGGCCGGCGAGTAGACGGCCCCGCCGGCACACGGCCCCAGGACCACGCTGATCTGGGGGATCACCCCGGAGGCGGCCACGTTGCGGTGGAAGATGCCCCCGTAGGAGTGGAGCGACACCACCCCCTCCTGGATGCGGGCCCCGGCGCCGTCGTTCAGCCCGATCATCGGCACACCGGTGGAAGCGGCCAGGTCCATCACCTTGTGGATCTTCTCGGCGAACACCTCACCCAGGGCGCCGCCGAACACGGTGAAGTCCTGGCTGAAGACGCAGACCCGGCGGCCGTCCACCGTGCCGAACCCGGTCACCACCCCGTCGGTGTAAGGCCGGTTCTCCTCCAGCCCCATGCCGTGGGCCCGGTGGCGGGCCAGCATGTCCAGCTCCTGGAAGGACCCCTCGTCCAGCAGGTAGTCGATCCGCTCCCGGGCGGTCATCTTGCCCTTGGCGTGGTGCTTCTCCACCGAGGCGGGGCTACCGGCATGGAGCGCCTGCTCCCGGCGGGCCGCCAGGTCCTCGAGGCGTTGGGTCATGGAGTGGTCCATGGGCCGCCAACCTACTCCCGGCGACCTACTCCTGGACCAGTTCGATCAAGGTCCCGAAGGAGGTCTTGGGATGGACGAAGGCCACGGTGGTGCCCCGGGAGCCGGGCCGGGGGGCCTCGTCGATCACCCGCCCCCCGTGGTCCTTCACCGACTGCAGGGCCGCCGCGCAGTCGGCCACCCGGTAGCCGACGTGGTGGAGGCCCTCGCCCTTGGCGGCCAGGAACTTGGCCACCGGCGAGTCGTCGCGTACCGGGGTGAGGAGCTGGACGTAGGAGTCGGCCACCTTCAGCAACGCCTCCTCCACCCCGTCTCTCTCCACCACCTCCCGGTGGTCGACGGTGGCCCCGAGGTTGTCGGCGTACCAGGCGATGGCCGCCTCCAGGTCGTCGACGGCGATCGCCACGTGGTCGATCTCGGTGAGCATGGTCATGGTCATCGGTGCCTCCGGCAGTGGGTCATCCGTGCCTCCTGAACAGGGTGAGCCGGTCCTCGCCCAGCTCGGCCCGCCGCTCGGGGTCGTCGATGCCCAGCCCCTCGGCCGGCGCCAGGCAGCGCACACCGATCTTCCCCTCGTGGCGGTTGCCGTGGACCTGCGCCGCCGCCTCGCCCACCTGGTCCAGCGGGAACACGGCGGAGAGCGGTGGCAGGATGCGCCCCTCGGCCACCAGGCGGTTGGCGTCCCAGGCCTCCCGGTAGTTGGCGAAGTGCGAGCCCTTGATGGTCTTGAGCCGCATCCAGAGGTGGCGGTTGTCGTACTCGGTCATGTAGCCGGAGGTGGCGGCGCAGGTCACGATGGTGCCGCCCCGCTTGCAGGCGAACACCGAGGCCCCCATGGTCTGGCGGCCCGGGTGCTCGAACACGATGTCCGGGTCGGCCCCCACCAGGGCCCGCACGTCCTTCCCGAACCGGCGCCACTCCGACTCGTCCTGGGTGTGCTGGTCCTTCCAGAAGCGGTAGCCGGCGGCCCGGCGGTCGATGACCGCCGCCACCCCGAGCTCGTGCAGGAGCTCGACCTTCTCCGGCGACGACACCACCCCCACCGGGGTGCCCCCGGCGTTCCGTACGTACTGGACGGCGAAGCTGCCCAGCCCCCCGCTGGCCCCCCACACCAGCACCCGGTCGCCCTGGGTCACCGGGGCGCCGTTGGGCGAGACCAGCATCCGGTAGGCGGTGGAGTTGCACAGGGCGTTGACCGCCGCCTCCTCCCACGAGAGGTGGGCCGGCTTGGGCATGAGCTGGTTGGCCTTGACCACGGCGATCTCGGCCAGGCCCCCGAAGTTCGACTCGAAGCCCCAGATCCGCTGGTTGGCGGCGAGCATGGAGTCGTCGTGGGCGGTGGGGTCCTGGTCGTCCACGTAGTTGCAGTGCACCGTGACCCGGTCCCCGGGCTTCCAGTTCCGGACCAACGAGCCGGTACGCAGGACCACCCCGGCGGCGTCCGACCCCACCACGTGGTAGTCGAGGGCGTGGCGGGCCCCCCACACGCTCTCCTTCCCCAGGCGGTCCAGGAACCCGAAGGTGGGCAGGGGCTCGAAGATCGAGGTCCACACGGTGTTGAAGTTGATCGAGGAGGCCATGACCGCCACGTAGGCCTCGTCCGGGGCCAGCTCGGGCAGGGGCACCTCACCCACGTGGAGCGACTTCCGGGGATCCTTGTCGGCCGAGGCCACCCCCTCGAACATGCCCACCTCGTCCCGGCGGACGAAGGCCGCCCGGTAGGCCTCGGGCAGCGGGAGGCCGGCCAGCTCGTCGCCGGTGGCCCCGGCCAGGGCCGCCTGGAGGATGTCGTCGGTCACGGGCACCGACGATAGTGGACCCCGTAGAATGGTGAACCCGCCGGTAACCCGCCGGCTGTGTCGTTCGTGGAGGTCGCCATGCCCGGATCCGTCGTCGTCGCCGGGGCCAGGACGCCCATCGGCAAGCTCTCCGGGTCCCTGGCCGGCTTCAGCGCCGCCGAGCTGGGCGGGTTCGCCATCGCCGCCGCCCTGGAGCGGGCCGGCGTGGCCCCCGACCAGGTCGACTACGTGTTCATGGGCCAGGTGATCCTGGCCGGCACCGGCCAGATCACCGCCCGCCAGGCGGCAGCGAACGGTGGCGTCCCCATGTCGGTGCCCGCCACCACGGTGAACAAGGTCTGCCTCTCCGGGTTGAACGCCATCTACCTGGCCGACCAGATGATCAACGCCGGCGACGCCGAGATCGTGGTGGCCGGGGGCATGGAGTCCATGACCCGGGCCCCCCACCTGCTGCCCGGGGCCCGGGCCGGCTTCCGCCTGGGCGACGCCACCCTGGTGGACTCGATGCTGTACGACGGCCTGACCTGCGCCTTCGACCAGTGCGCCATGGGCCTTTCCACCGAGCGCCACAACCGGACAGCCGGGATCTCCCGCGAGCGGCAGGACGCCTTCGCCGCCGCCTCCCACGAGAAGGCGGCGGCCGCCGCCAAGGACGGCCGCCTGGCCGAGGAGATCGTCCCGGTGGCCGTGGGCCAGCGGAAAGGCGACCCGGTCCCGGTCGACACCGACGAGGGGGTGCGGCCGGGCACCACCGTCGAGTCGCTGGCCGCCCTACGGCCGGCCTTCGACCAGGAAGGCACCGTCACCGCCGGCAACGCCTCCCAGATCTCCGACGGGGCGGCGGCCGTGGTGGTCATGTCCCGGGCCCGGGCGGAGGCGCTGGGGGTGGCCCCGCTGGGCGAGCTGGTCAGCTACGGCCAGGTGGCCGGGCCCGGCACCTCGCTGCTCACCCAGCCTTCCCAGGCCATCGCCCAGGCGTTGGCCAAGGCGGGCAAGGCCGTAGACGACGTCGACCTCTTTGAGATCAACGAAGCCTTCGCCGTCGTCGGGCTGGCCTCGGCCGACGACCTGTCGATCCCAGAGGAGAAGGTCAACGTGAACGGGGGCGCCATCGCCCTCGGCCACCCGGTGGGGATGTCCGGCACCCGGGTGGCCCTCACCGCCCTCCACGAGCTGCGCCGCCGGGGTGGCGGCCTGGCCGCGGTGGCCCTTTGCGGCGGTGGCGGCCAGGGCGACGCCGCCCTGCTGCGCTCGCTGCGCTAGGAACCGAACCACGGCCGGCGTGCCATCGATGGGCATGGCGGGGCCCCACGCGCCGGAGGAGCCTGCCATCGAGGGGGCCACAGTGGGTGCCCGGGCGGGGATTCAGTAGGGCGGGACGAAGAGCCCCCGCAGGGTGCCCTGGCCCTGGGCCACGTCGTCCCAGCGGTCGATGGGGAGCTGGTAGACGGCCAGGGCGCAGGTCGGGAAGGCCGGCCCCGGCGGCGGTTTCCGGCCCATGCCGGCGGCCAGGGCTTCGGCCGTCGGGTTGTGGCCCACCACCATCACCGTGCGGACGTCGCGGTCCACCCCGCGGAGCTGGTCGAGCACCTCCTCGGGCGAGGCGCCGTAGAGGGCCCGCCGGTACTCCACCGGCGGCGGATCCTCCATCCCGGCCAGCGCCCGCTCGGCCGTCTCCACGGTACGGGCGGCCGTGGAGCACAGGACCAGGCCGGGGCGGTCACCGCCGGCGAACCCGGGATCGGCCAGGCGCCGGCCCAGGGCGTCGGCATCACGGCGCCCGCGCGGCGCCAGCACCCGCTCGTGGTCGGTCTGCCCGGGTGGCGGGTCGGGCACGGTCTTGGCGTGCCGCAGGAGCCAGAGGTTCACAGGTCGCGCCGCCCCTCGATGGCCCGGCCGAGCGTCAGCTCGTCGGCGTACTCCAGGTCGCCCCCGACCGGCAGCCCGCTGGCGATCCGGGTCACCCGCACCCCGAGCGGTCCCAGCAGCTTGGCCAGGTACATGGCGGTGGCCTCGCCCTCCAGGTTCGGGTTGGTGCAGAGGATGACCTCCTCGAGCTCCTCCACCTCGATACGGGCCAGCAGCTCGCGCACTCGGAGCTGGTCGGGCCCCACACCCTCCAGTGGGTTCAGCGCCCCCTGCAGCACGTGGTAGCGGCCACGGAACTGCTGGGTGCGCTCCACGGCCACGATGTCCCGCGGGTCCTCCACCACGCAGACCGTGGTGCCGTCCCGACGGTCGTCGGCGCAGACCTCGCACAGACCGCCCTCGGCCACGTTGAAGCAGCGGGTGCACAGGGTGGTGCGCTCCTTCACGGCCACGATGGCCTGGGACAGCCGGAAGGCATCCTCGGCCGGCACCTTCAGCAGGTGGAAGGCGATCCGCTGGGCCGACTTCGGCCCCACCCCAGGCAGGCGCCCCAGCTCGTCGACGAGCGCGCGCAACGGTCCCGTGTACACCTACCCCGGGACCTCCTCGGCCCCCGGGAACGCCTGGAGGAGCCGGGCCTCGGCGTCGGTCTCGGCGTCGCCGGCGGCGGCCTCGGCCACCGGGTCGAAGTCCTCGTCCGGCACCGGCACCGGCACCGGCACCGGTGCCGGCGGGCCGCCGTCCACGGCCAGGCGGAGCGGGACCGGCACGCCGAAGTGCCCGGCCAGCGCCGCCTCCACCGCCGGCCGCACGTCCTCGCAACGATCGCGGTGGGCGGCGTTCGGCAGGGCGAACACCGCCACCCCGTCCTCCACCGACACGAACCGGCCGGCGCTGTAGAGCGCCTTGGCCCGGGCCGGGAGCGACCGCAGCACGTGGTCCCCCCAGGCCTCCACGATCCGGTCACGGTCGGGGGGGGCGCCGCCCGGGGTCACAGGGACAGGGGCAGGAGGCGTGACCGGCCGTGCCGCGTCCAGGGGCGGGGGGGGCGGTGCCGCGTCCTCCGGCGGCGGTGCCGGCGGCCGGGCGCCGGCGGCCG
>JASHWO010000345.1 GCA_030044045.1 Acidimicrobiales bacterium | reverse complement strand
GCGACCATCCTGCGCAACGCCGTCCGGCAGCCGTTCACCAGTGGGGGTCACCGCCGGCAGCTCCCGTTCCTCTCGGCCAACGACCTGGCCGTCGTGAAGCTCAGCTTCAATCGCCCGAAGGACTGGGTGGATCTCCAGGCGATGCTCGAGTCGAGGACGACGATCGACGCTGACTACGTGGCGCGCCACCTGATCGCTTTCCGGGGACCGAGGTTCCACCCGATCGCCGCCCGCTGCCGCCGCCTCGTCGCCGAGAGAGGCGCAGCCGCCGCAGGACGGCCAGATGTGGGAAGGGGACCGGGATGAACGACGTCCGCAGGCTGCGCCGCTACGCCGAGGCGATCTACGGCGTGGTGTGGCGGATCCCCGAGCTCCGGACCGGCTACCCGGGCATCCCGCTCGGCCCGGCCACGGCCAGCCTGGGCGGGCGGGCGGCCTGCCTGGGGGTGGTGCCCGGCCGGACGGCGGCGTCGCTGTTCGTCCCGCTGAACCCGGCGGCGGTGGCCGCGGCGGTGGGCAAGGCGTGGACCCGGACCACGCCGGCCGTGTTGGACGCCGCCCGGGTGGCGGCTTGCGAGCGCTTCCTGGCGTCGTGCCCGGCAGTCGGCGGGCTGGACGAGGCCCGCGTCGGGCAGTGCGCCGAGTGGGTACGGGCGGCACCGGTCGACGGCCACCCCGTGTACGCCAGCCTGCTGGCGGTCGAGCCGCCGACCTCGCTGCTGACCCGGTTGTGGCGTGCCTGCGAACTGGTGCGGGAACGCCGGGGTGACAGCCACCGCAACGCCTGGTGTGCCCGCAGCCTCGGCGCCCCGGAGATCGTGGTGCTCACCGAGGCCTGGCAGGGGGAGGCGCTGGGCAGCACGGCCGCCACGCTGGGCTGGGGCGAGCCGGAAGTAGCCGGCGCCGAGGCGTCGCTCCGTGCCCGCGGGCTGCTGCACGGCGACGGGATCACCGACGAGGGCCGGCGGCTGCGTGAGGAGATCGAGGCGGACACCGACGCCCAAGAGCAGATCCTGCTCGAGGGCCGCGACCCCGGGGAGGTCGCCGCCCTCCTGGCCTGGCTCCGTGACCTGGCCCGGGCGGTCGCCGCCCACCGTCCGGCGGCGGGCTGACCCGCTCGCGTCGGCCGGGGGCGAAAGCCCCGGCGCGCTGCGCACCCATTGGTAGCGTGACGAGGGTGGGGGGGGCATGGCCACCGGAGGGACCGGCCGTCCAGCGTTCGCCAGAACCCACGGAGGACTGTCCCCCTCGTCGGGCCCCCCGGTGGCTGGCCTCCCGGTGGGTGGTCGCCGTCCCGGCACTGGCCCTGGCCGCCTGCCTCGCCTTCGAACTGGCGGCCACCGTGGCAGTGGTGGTGGAGGACCCGCTGGCGTCGTACGCCGACGACGGCTTCCGGGTGGTGGTCCAGTGGCCGCGGCTGGTCGCCTTCGCGGCTGCCCTGCTGCTCGACGTGCTGTTGTTGGTCGTCGGGGCGGTGCGCATCGCCCGCCACCCGGCGGCGCCAGTCGGGGAGGGCGGCTACCGGCCCGCTCGAGTCGCGGACTGGACCGTTCGGGTCACCGCCGTCTTCCCCGTCGTGGCACTGGCGTACCTCGTCGCCTGGGCGGCGTTGGGGGGCAACCCGACAGGCATCCCCTACCCGACAGCTGGCCTCCAGGCGGCGGTCGGAGCCGTCGCCCTGGCCATCGCCGTGTTGTCCCTGGTGCTGCTGGCGCCGGCGCTGCGCCTCCTCCGGCGGGGCCCGTTCCGCACCGGTCGGCCGGCCGCAGTGGGGGCGGTGGCGCTGGCGGTGGTGACGGTCGGGGTGCCGTTCGCCGCCACCTGGCTCGATCCACCGGCGGGGACGTCTCCCGAGAGCGCCGGCTTCGCCGAGCTCGTGCCGGCGCCGTCGCCGCGGCTCGACGGCGTCATCGCACTGGCCTGTGGCCGCCCGTCGCGCTGCGTGGCGATCGGCATGATCCGTGGCCTGGAGTACCAGATCCGCTATGGCCTGGCCACCACCGCCGACGGTGGCCGGACCTGGCATACGGCGCTGCTGCCGGAGAACGTCACGCCGGGCGGAAGTCCCGCGTGCATGGGCGCAGAGTGTTGGGACCCGATGACGTCGTATGGGAAGGTCCACCGGCGCCTTCTCGCCTCCATCTCCGTCGGAGCGGCCGGGCGGTCCACCGTCCACCTGCACCGCGCCGGGCTCGCGCCGGTCGGGGCTGCGGGCATGACCTGCTGGTCGGCGTCGAGGTGCCTCGGCCTCACAGACGAGGCGAGAGTATTGCGCGGTTCGCCGCCGAGGTCGGCCGACCCACCGGTGGCCATCGTCACCACCGATGGCGGCACCCACTGGACGACGGTCCAGCTCCCCCTGCCGGCCGGCCTCTCGGCCCCCTCCCTTACCACCCAAGGGCCGCTGCAAGGACCCTGGTGCACTGCGGAGGGGACCTGTCTGGCCGGCGTGCAAGCCGTCCCGAGCGGCTGCCCTCCCGCGGCCCGCCCCTCGGCCACCTGCCCGCTCCGCCTGGTCATGTTGCGGACCACCGACGGCGGCGCCACGTGGCAGTCGTGGGATCCGCTGCCCGGCGGGCCTCGACCCACCGTGTTGCTCTGCACAGCCCCGCCGGAGTGCCTGGCCAACGACTCGGCCTCCCGGTCGCACCAGACGTACGTCCTGTCGTCGGACACAGGGGAGACGTGGGGCCCGGCCCGGCCCTTCGGCCGGCACGTCGACCACATTGCCTGCTCGCCTGAGCGCTGCATCCGGCGGGTGGCGCTGCGTGGCACACGGTCGCAACTCGAGATCTCGACCGACGGCGGGCGGTCGTGGCGCTCGGGGCCGGTCAGCGTCGGCAGTAGTGGCATCGCCGAGTGCACCGTCACCGGGCGCTGCCTGGCGACGTTCACCGCCGGTCTGGGCAGCGCTGTCGGTCCGACCGGTTCAGCCATGTTCGCCGTGTCGGGACCCGGAGGGCACTGGCTGATCCGCACGCTGCCGGCGCCGTAGGGTGGCCGCCAATGGAACTGCGACTCGACGGCAGGGTGGCGCTGGTCACGGGGTCCAGCCGGGGCATCGGGCTGGCCATCGCCCGCCGGTTCGCCGAGGCCGGGGCCGACGTGATGCTCTCCTCCCGTCGGGCCGAGGGGCTGGCCGCGGCGGCGGCCGCGCTGGAGGAGGAGGGGCTGGACGGCCGGGCGGCGTGGCAGGTGGCCCACGCCGGCGACCCCGAGCAGGCGGCGGCCTGCGTGGCGGCCACCGTCGACCGGTTCGGCGGCCTGGACGTGCTGGTCAACAACGCCGCCACCAACCCCCACTTCGGGCCCATGATCGAGATCGACCGCCCCCGGGCCGACAAGACGGTCGAGGTCAACCAGCTCGGGGTGCTGGCCTGGTGCCAGGCGGCCCACCGGGCGGCGATGGGGGAGCGGGGCGGCGTGATCCTGAACGTGGCCTCGGTGGGCGGCCTGGCTCCGGAGCCGGGGCTCGGCTGGTACAACGTGACCAAGGCGGCCGTGGTCCACCTGGCCCGCCAGCTCGCCTACGAGCTGAGCCCGGGCGTCCGGGTCAACGCCCTGGCGCCCGGCCTGGTCACCACCGACTTCGCCCGGGCGCTGTGGGAGGGCCGGGAGGAGGTGATCGCCCGCCGCACCCCGCTCGGGCGGTTGGGCCGGCCCGAGGACGTGGCCGACGCCGCGCTCTTCCTGGCCTCGGACGCCGCGTCGTGGATCACCGGCCAGGTGCTGGTGGTCGACGGCGGCGTGACCGTGGCGCCCTCCGGCGGGGTGGGGTAGCCGGCGACGATCGTCGGCCGGGCCCGCGCCCCAGCCTGTCCCGGCCCGCGGGGCCACCGCCCCGGACACGCCGGCCGGCGAGCGGTCAGGAGGTCGTCGTCACCGCGGTGACCCGCCACCCCCCGGTCGGGGTGGCGTCGAGCTCGAACCCCTCCGGGCCTGTCCCCGAGTGCACCGACGACCGGAGCGACACTCCCACCAGGGTGTTATCTCTCACCGTCAGGTAGACGTCGAGACTTCCGGCCGGTGTGCCGCCCAGCCAGGACGGGACGGTGACGCCCGGAGCCAGCGCACCGAGCCACTGGTCGTCGCCGGCGGCCAGGGCGTGGCGCAACCCGAACAGCAGCTCCAGCCCGTCGGCCTCGGCGGTGAGGGAGGCCTGGGAGGCGGTCCACGTCGCGGCCGGGGTGCCCTGCACGGTGAGCGTGCCCATCGGCCAGGCGTTGGCGGCCAGGGTGAGCTGTGTGGCGGCCAGCCCGGCGGGCAGCACGACGGCCGGGAGGGCCGGTGTGGCGTGGGGCACCGGGTGGCGGCCGGCCCGGCTGGTGGTGGACGAGTAGCGGGCGACCACCAGGTAGCGCTGCGAGGTGTACCAGAGGGCGTCGGTGGGCCAGCAGGTGTCCAGGACCAGGCCCCCGCCGGTGGGGAGCGGCACCCGCTGGCCCGGTTGGGTGACCTCGTGGCCGACCACCGTGTAGTGGAGGGTGGCGCACGGCTCCTCGTAGTCCACGGTGTCGCCGGCACGGAGCCGGTCGTCGGCGCGCAGGTAGCCGACGTCGTGGCCGGCGATGAGGGTGGAGGCGCCGGGCGCCGGCCAGCCCGTGGACGGATCGTGGCCCAGGGCCACCGAGAGCACCTGGTCGGAGAGGCCCTGTTCCACCGGGGCGGTCACGCCGAGGGCCGGTACCACCAGGACCC
>JASHWO010000344.1 GCA_030044045.1 Acidimicrobiales bacterium | reverse complement strand
CGTCAACTTCGCCTGGCAGGTGGTGGACGGCCGGCGCGGCGCCCGCCAGGGCGGCTACCGGGTGGTGGTGTGGCCGGCGGCGGCCGGCGGCGGCCGCCCTGCCCACCCGACCTGGGACAGTGGTGCCGTCGACGCCGCCCGGCAGGCCTTCGTGGCCTACGGGGGCCCGACCCTGGCCACCGACACCGAGTACCGCTGGACGGTGCGCACCACCGACCCCGACGGCACCCCGGGACCCTGGTCCCCGACGGCCACCTTCGTCACCGGGCTGCGCACAGCCGACTGGACCGCCCGCTGGCTGCGGCCCGGTCCGCCCGGCACAGCGCCCGAGGTCTACGCCTACCTGCGGACGGAGGTGCGGCCGTCGGCCAGCCCCGTCGTGCGGGCCACCGCCTACGTGGCCGCCGCCCACAAGTACCACCTCTGGGTCAACGGCACGCTGGCCGGCACCGGGCCCTGCTTCGCCTACCCCGACCAGTCGTACTATCAGGCCACCGACGTCACCCACCTGCTGCGGGCCGGCCAGCCCAACGCCGTGGGCCTGCTCCACCACTGGTACGGCGTGGGCAACGGCCGTCCGCCGGCCATCCCCGGGGCCCTGCTCCAGCTCACGGTGCACCACGCCGACGGCAGCCGCGAGGTCTACGGCACCGACGACACCTGGCGGGAGCGCCCGGCCGAGTGGCTGCCCGCCCCTCCCCGGAACCTCGAGGCCCGGGACTTCGTGGAGATCGTCGACGGCCGGCAGTCCCCGCTCGGCTGGTCCGAGCCGGGCTACGACGACACCGGCTGGACCGCGCCCACCGTGCTCGGCCCGGCCGGCACCGCCCCGTTCACCGGCCTCTTCGCCCAACGCACCTGGATCGACGAGCACGAGGTGGCCCCGGTCTCGGTCCACACCCTGGCCAACGGCGCGGTGGTGGTCGACTTCGGCAAGATCATGGCCGCCCGCCCGGTGGTCACCTTCCGCCACGGGGCGGCCGGACGCACCGTCCCGATGCACGCCGGCTACCTGCTCGACCCCGACGGCCAGGTGTCGACCCGCCACGGGACGCAGGGCACGGACCTGAGCTTCACCTACATCCAGCGGGACGGCGAGCAGCAGGTCGCCTTCTACACCTTCGAGGGCTTCCGCTACTTCCAGATCGACGCCCCGGGCGAGCCCATCGGCCAGGACCAGTGCCACGTGCTGGCCCGCCACACGGCCATGCCGGCGTCCGAGCCGGTCCCGCTGGCCACCTCCGACGCCGGCGTGGACGCGGTGTGGGACCTGTGCACCCACTCGTGCCTCTACGCCAGCCACGAGCAGTTCGTCGATACCCCCACCCGCCAGAAAGGCCAGTTCACCTGCGACTCGACCAACGAGTCCCAGGCGATCATGCACGCCTACGCCGACCAGAACCAGACGTGGCAGGGGTTGCGGGACTTCGCCCGCTCGCAAGCCCGGTTCTGGCCAGGGGGACAGATCAACGACATCTATCCGGACGGCACATACCCCACCACAATCCCCGACTTCACCGAGCTCTACGTGGAGTGGATCTGGCGCTACTACCAGCGCACCGGCGACACGGCCACCCTGGGCCAGCTCTACCCGGTGGCCGGGCGGATCGGGGACTACGTCTGGGCGGCGGTCGACCCGGCCACCGGCCTGGTCACAAACCTCCCCGGCGGCGGCACCACATACGCCTACGGCGCCGTCGACTGGCCCCCCCAGATGCGCTACGGCTACGACATGACAACGACCGCCCGCACGGTGGTCAACGTGCTCGGGGCCAACGTGTTCAACCGGCTGGCCATGATGGCCGCCGTGGTCGGCGACACGGCCGGTGCGGCGAGCTACCAGGGGCGCGGCGCGTCCATCACCGCCGCCGTCAACCAGCGGCTGGTCCGGCCGGACGGGGTGTACATCGACGGGCTCTACGCCGACGGGTCCCAGAGCGCCCACGCCTCGCAGCAGGCCAACGCCCTGGCCCTGGCCTACGGCCTGGTACCGGCCACACGGGTGGCGGCGGTCGGCGCCCAGGTGGCCTCCCTCGGGATCGCCCTGGGGCCCGACCACGGCTTGGAGCTGGTCCGGGGCCTGCACGCCGCCGGGCTCGACGCCCACATCGTGGACATCCTGACCGATCCCCACGGACCGGGCTGGGCGCACATCCTGGCCAGCGGGGGCACGTTCTGCTGGGAGAGCTGGACCCCGGACGACCTGGAGCAGGACAGCCTGTCCCACGGCTGGGGATCCGGGGCGCTGGCCGGCATGCAGGAGGCGCTGCTCGGGGTGACCATCCTCGGCGTGGGACCGGGGACCACCACCACCACGGCCACCGGGGGGGCGCCCGGCACCCCGCTCGGGGGGGCGCCCGGCGTGACGCTGCTGGAGGTTCGCCCGCCGTCGGGCGGGCTGGACTCGGCCCAGGGCACCGCGCCCACCGTGGCCGGGCCGGTGCACGTGCACTGGTCCCGAGGCAGCGGCGGGGACGGCAAGTTCTCGCTGGACCTCACCGTGCCGCCCAACGCCTCGGCCCAGGTCCACCTTCCGGCGGACTCGGTGGGCGACGTCACCGAGTCCGGTCGGCCGGCGCGGTCGGCCGCCGGAGTCAGCGGCGTCAGCCAGGCCACAGGGCAGGTCGTCCTCACCGTCGGCTCGGGCACCTACGCCTTCCGGGTCGCGAGCAACTGACCCCGCCCGGGGCCCCACGGCCGGCTCCCTGATGGCGGCCTCCTCCGCTGCACGGGGACCCCAACCCCGTGCCGGCCGTCGTCGCCTGACCGCTACGGGCGGACCTCGCGGACCACGTCCGCCTGCTGGTCGCCGAAGTAGAGGTCGCCGGCGGCGTCCACGGCGATGCCGTACGGGGCTGTGACCGGTGCCGTGACCCACCGGGTGCCGTCGTCGCTGGAGCCGGCGGGCACGGCACCGATCACCGTGTAGAGGTCGCCGGTCGTCACTGTGCGGCCGAACGACGCCCCGTCGGCGGCGGCCACCTCCCGCACGGCCGACTCCCCGGTGTCGGTGACGAACAGGTCGCCGGCGGCGTCGGTGGCGATCCCATAGGGGTAGTTCAGCTCGGCCGTTGTGCCCTTGGCCGTCAGCCCGTCCGCGGCGTAGCTCGTGTAGATGCCGGTCCCGGCCACCACCGCCAGGTCGCCGGCCCCGATGGCCGTGCCGTAGTACGTGCCGGACGAGGCCGCCAGCTCCACCACCTTGCCGATCCCCCGATCGGCGACGAGGAGATCCCCGGCGGCGTCGACGGCCACGGCGGCCGGCGAGTACAGCTCGGCGTCGGTGGCCGGCCCCCCGAGCCCCACTGTGCCGCACGTCCCGTCGCCGGCCACGGTGTAGAGGTGCCGGGCCTGCATGGCGATGCCGTAGTGGGTGCCGGCGGCCGCTGGGATCTCCACCACCCGGCAGTTGTCGGTGTCGGCCACGAACAGGTCCCCGGCCGCGTCGGTGGCGATGCCCTCGGGCTCGTCCAGCTGAGCCCTGGTCGCCGGGCCCCCCG
>JASHWO010000343.1 GCA_030044045.1 Acidimicrobiales bacterium | reverse complement strand
TGTGGCCACATCCCCTACTGACGACCCGAGGTGGTGAACGTCCTCGTCCCTGCTGCCGGGAAGAGGCGGTTCACCCGAGCGGCAGCAACTCGACGCTGTAGTCGACGAATCGTCGGTCGACGGTGACGAGCGTGAGTCCTTCTGCTCGGGCCTGGGCGATCAGCATCCGATCGAAGGGATCTGCGTGATGTGGGTCGAGTCTCCCAGCGGCTTCGGCGTGCTCGGCAGTGATGGGGAGGGTATCGAAATCGCTCTGCTGGAGGGCTTCCAGCAGGTCGTCGGGGGCATCGAGTCGGCCCGCTGCCTGCTTGATGGAGATCTCCCAGACGGAAGCAGCCGAGACAAGGACCGTCGAGCGCGTATCGGCAATGGCGGCGCGGGCCGCCGGAGGGAGGGAGGGATCGTCGGCGAGCCACCACAGCAGCACATGGGTATCGAGGAGGACGTTCACGGCGCCTCACCCGAGAACGCCCTGGAGACATCCTCGGGGAGGTCGTCGAAATCTGGTCCGACGCGTACCCTTCCCGCCCAGTAGCCGGGTCGTCGCGGGGATCTCGGGAGGGGAGGGACTATTCGAGCCACCACGTGGCCGGCTCGTGCGATCTCGATCTCATCGGTTGCTCCCGACTCGACGGCCGCCACGAGCCGGGAGAGGTTGGTCTTGGCGTCGTGCATGTTGACCTGCATGGCCACATGCTAGCTAACCTAGCTAATATCGGCAACTGTCGCGCCGCGGGAGGGGCTCTCCGGCACGGGCAGGCTCACAGGCTAGGAAGGCGACTGGCGCTTGGCCTTCCGGCGCGGCTTGAGGGCGAACCACCAGATGCTGGCCATGGTGCCCAGCACGCCCACGGCGGCGGCCACCGGCTTCACGACGCTGCGACCCGAGCTCTTCGCCATCCGCCAGACCTTATCTCGCCCACCTCGGACTTTGAGGCCCAGCGGACAGGCGGCGCGGGCTCGCCGGCCCCCAGCCGGCGCGGCGCGGCGTCGTCGTCAGTCGTCCATGGCTCCGGCATGGCCTTCCTCCTCCGCCTCGCGCTGCTTGCCTGGATGAACGGCTCCCTGATCCACGCGGCCTGTCCGCTGGGCCTCTTTGTCCGGCGGGCCATGCGCGCCGTCCGGCACCGGCGCCGCGCCGGCCGCCGCCGCGCCGGTCGGTCCGGCACTCGCCCGGTTGGCCCGCGGCCGCCAGGTAGGCGGCCCCTACTGCTGGCGGGCCGCCTCCACCTCAAGCTCGATCTTCACCTTGTTGCCCACCACGATGTTGCCCCCTTCCAGCACGCCGTTGAAGGACACGCCGAAGTCGCGCCGGTCGATCTCGGTGCTGGCCGAGAGCCCGAGGACTTCGGAGCCGGGCTGCAGGCCGGGGCCCGCCCCGTGGAATTCGACCTCGAAGACCACCGAACGGGTCACGCCCCGGATGGTCAGGTCGGCGGTCAGCTCCCACTCGGCGTCGGTGCGCTGCTTCAGCCCCGTGCTCTTCAGGGTGAGCGTCGGGTGGTTCGGCGCGTCGAGGAAGTCGTTCGTCCGCAGGTGGTCGTCGCGCATGTCGACCCCGGTGCTGATGCTGGCCGCGGTGACCTCGGCGTCCACCCGGCTCTCTTCGACGGGGTCGGCCACCGTGACGGTGCCGTCGAACTCGGTGAAACGGCCCCGCACCTTGGTGCCGATCAGGTGGCGGGCGACGAACCCGATCTCGGTGTGGGCCTTGTCGATGGCGTAGGTGCCCGGGGTGGGGAGGGTGACGGTGCTCATGGCGTGCTCCTTGTGTGTAGCCGGCGTCCCGGCGTCCGAAACGTCTCTCGCGAGCAATATATCTGCTTCTACAGATACTTGTCAATCAGCTACTGATGGCGCAGGTAGATGGGCGGGGCCTGGTAGGCTCGTGGCCATGACGGTCCGTACCGACGCCGGGACCGGGCCCGACGGCCGCTCGGTGGGGGGTCGACGGCAGCCCGCCGGCGGGAGCCGGGGTGATGTCGACGGCAGGACCTGCCCCGCCTGCCCTCTTGGCACCGACGACGAGCGCATCACCCTGATGGGCTTGCTGCTGGAGGCCCATGCCCGCCTGACCCGGGTACTGGGGGCCGAGCTGGAGTCGTCCTGCGACCTCCCCCTGTCGTGGTACGACGTGATGATCCGCTTGGGCCGGGCGCCGGACGGGCATCTCACCATGACCCGGCTGGCCAGCGAGGTCTCGCTCACCTCCGGCGGGATCACCCGGCTGGTCGACCGGATGGTGGCCGCCGGCTACGTGGAGCGCCTGAGCTGCCCGACCGACCGGCGGAGCGTGTTCGTGGTCCTGACCCCGGCCGGCACCCGCAAGCTGGAGGAGGCGACGGCCGAGCACCTCCGGGGCCTGGAGCGCCACCTGCTGGGACCACTGGACGACGGGGATCGGGCGGCCCTGGCCACCGCCCTGCGCAAGCTGCGCGGCACCGGCTGAACCTCAAGCGCCGGCACCCTCCATGATCTGGGTCACCAGTTCTACGACCCGCTCCGCTGCTCCAAGCACGGTGGTGGCCGTGGCGGGCGATACGTCGGGGTGATCCTCGGGATAGCGACCCTTGATCGACCAGAGGTTGAGCAAGCTCAGGTCGTCGTCAGCAAGACGCCCGACACTCTCAGGGGGAGCCATCGCCACGAGCTCGCGTAGATCATGGGTACGGACGAGGACCACGCCATGGGCGATCAGCAACGCCTTGATGGCCTTCTCCGCTGCAAGGTGAGCGAGGAAGCACGGTATGCGACCGGGGACTTCGTCGTGGGTCGTCATCGCTTGGGCGGCGACCATCTCCTCTCGCGCCTCGCGGAGCCAGCGTTGGGCCTCGACCAGCTCGTCAGGCGTGGGCGCGCTCATACACCACTTCCCCCTCACGCGAGGGCCAGTAGAACATCGAACCGTTGACGTTCCTACGCTTTGCGAACTGCTCGGCATCAGTGACGATGACGTCGCAGGGCACCGGCGCGGTGATCGCCCACCGGATCTTGCCCGTCAGCGTCATCCGCTGGTCCTCCTCCAGGCAATCGAAGACGACGAGCAGGTCGAGATCGCTGTCGGGGCACTCGTCACCGCGGGCGACGGAGCCGAAGACGATCACCTTGGCTGGGTCGAACTCCCGAACAACGTCCTCGACGGCAACTGGGAGCCACTCCCGGAGCGTCCTGCCGTTCCACTTACCGTCGGCGTAGACGGCTTGAAGCCGAGTGGTCATCGGTCCACCTCGTGCGCCTGGGCACCGAATACTGAGCATTCGATGACGACTCGAGACCTGGACACAGGGAGAAGCTTAGGGCGGGGATCAGCTCCGCCGGCGTGACAACGCCACCCCGCAAGGCCCGGGCCACGGCGGGCTCGCTTGTCTTTGGCTTGCGACCCCCGGGCCGCCGGTCGCGGGTCAGGCCTTCTCGACCCAGGCCCTGGCTTCGCCGGGCCGCCCGTCGAGGTCGAGCAGGGTGCCCTCGCCGGCCCCGGGACCGGCCACCACCTCCACCGCCAGCACCTCCCGGCCCACTGTGCCCAGCAGCGGGGCCAGCTCGTCCAGCCCGGTGAGGTGCAGGCGGATGCGGTCCGACACGTCGAACCCGGCCGCCTTGCGCAGGTCCTGCACGTGGCGGACCACCTCCCGGGCCAGCCCCCGCCGCCGCAGGTCGTCGTCGAGCCGCAGGTCGAGGGCGACCACCTCGCTCCCCTCCCGCGATACCGCGTAGCCAGGCTGGCCCTGCACCCGCAGCTCCAGGTCTCCGGCCCCGAGCGCCACCGGGCCCCCGGGCAGGTCGACCGAGACCGTGTCCCCGGCCTCCAGCGCCGCCGCGGCGGCGGCCGGGTCCAGCGACCCGAGCGCTCCCCGGAGCGCCTTCACCGCCGGGCCCAGGCGGGGGCCGAGCACCTTGAAGTTCGGCACCAGCTCGAAGTGGAGGACTTCCCCCAGCTCCTCGGCCACCACGACCTCGTCCACGTTCAGCTCGTCCTCCACCACCCCGGGCAGCAGGGGCGGCGACCCCGGGGGCAGGAACACCAGGGCCCGGGCCAGCGGCTGGCGCACCTTCACCGCGGCCTCGGCCCGGGCGGCCCGGCCGAGCGAGGTGAGCCGGCGGGCCAGCGCCATCCGCGCCTCCATCTCGGGGTCGGCGGCGAAGGCCGGTACGCCCGGCCGGTCCACGGCAGGGACGCCCGCCCGGCCGGCCACAGCAGCGACCGACGCTGCGCCCCCGGCCAGCGCTGCCGCGCCGGCGGGCACCTCCCCGGTGGCCAGGTCGGGCCAGGTGCCCAGGTGCACCGACTCGTCCTCGCCGGCCCCGGTCAGCACGCGCCACATGCGGTCGGCCACGAAGGGGCAGAGCGGGGCCAGCAACCGGGCCACGGTCACCAGCACCTCGTACAGAGTGGCCTGGGCGGCCAGGGCGTCCTCCGGCGGGGCGTCGGGGTCGGTGCGCCAGAAGCGCCGCCGGCTCCGCCGCACGTACCAGTTCGAGACGTCGTCCACCAGACGGGCCAGAGCAGAAGCCGCCTCCAGGGGCTCGTAGGCATCGAGGGCAGCCGTCATCTCGGCCACCGTGCCGGCCAGGCGGGAGCCGGCCCAACGGTCGAGGTCCGGCCGGGCCGCCGGCGGCGGGACCGCCGGGTCGGCCGGGTCGAAGCCGTTCAGCGAGGCGTAGGTGGTAAAGAAGCTCAGCGTGTGCCAGAGGGTGAGGAGCGTCTCCCGGGTGGCGGCGTCGATCACCCCCAGGCTGACCCGGGTGGGGGTCCACGGCGACCCCTGGCTGAACATCCACCACCGCAAAGGATCGGCGCCTCGCGTGTCGAGGATCTCCCAGGGGTCGATCACGTTGCCGGCCGACTTGGACATCTTGCGGCCGTCGGCGTCGACGATGTGCCCCAGGCACATGACGTGGCGGTAGGGGGCCCGGCCGAAGACCAGCGTGTTGACGGCCAGCAACGAGTAGAACCAGCCGCGGGTCTGGTCGATGGCCTCGGTGACGAAGTCCGCCGGAAAGGTGAACGCCGCCGCCGACCCGGCGGCGTGCGGGTAGCCCACCTGGGCTGCCGGCATCGACCCGGAGTCGAACCAGGCGTCGATGACCGGCTCGACCCGGCGGGCCTGGCCCACCACCAGCGCCGGCTCCACGTCGCCGGTGGCCGACCCGGCGGCCGACCCGGAGGTCGCCGATGGCCCCACCACCCCGGCGCACGCCGGGCAGGGGAACTCGACCTCGTCGATGGCCGGCCGGTGGGGGTCCACGCCCGTCACGTCCCGCCCGGCCAGCTCGGACAGCTCGGCCAGCGACCCCACGCAGAAGACGTGGCCGTCGTCGCAGCGCCAGACGGGCAGGGGGGTGCCCCAGAACCGGTCCCGGGAGAGGGCCCAGTCGACGTTGTTCTCCAGCCACTCGCCGAAGCGGCCGTCGCGGATGTGCGCCGGGTGCCAGCCCACGGTCTGGTTGGCCGCCACCAGGTCGGCCTTCCGGGTGGAGGTGGCCACGTACCAGCTCGGCTTGCCCCAGTAGATCAGGGGCGTGCCGCAGCGCCAGCAGTGCGGGTACGAGTGGCGGTAGGGGTGGCGGCGCAGCAGGAGCCCGTCGGCCTCCAACCGGTCGTTGATGTCGTGGTTGGCCTCCCGCACGGCCCGGCCGGCCAGCCAGCCGGCGTCGTCGGTGAAGCGGCCGTCCGGGCCGACCGGGTTCAGGGTGGGCAGCCCGTGCTCCCGGCCCACCTGGCGGTCGACCTCGCCGAAGGCCGGGGCCAGGTGGACCAGCCCGGTGCCGTCCTCGGTGGTCACGAACGCCGCCGGGACCACCCGCCAGCCGTCGGTGCCGGTCGCCGCCCCGGGCCCGTCCCCGCCGCCCG